>JBAXEA010000030.1:0-8730 GCA_037140655.1 bacterium
TTTGGTTTATTTTTTATCTTCTATTTCCTTTTTTACTTTTTCTAGAAAATCTTTGGCAGAAATTCCTTCAGTCTTTATGCCGTCTCTGTTTTCAATAGTTATGACACCGGATGAAACTTCTTTGTCACCAAGCACTATTACAAAAGGAGTTTTCATATCTTTTGCTTGATAGATTCTTTTTCCTAAACTATCATTGCCTTCAAAAATTTCAGTGCGTATAGATGCTTGTGAAAACATGTCAAAAAGTTTTTTTGCTTCTTCGATATGATTTTCTCTCACAGGTATAATTGCAACTTGAATAGGGGAAAGCCATGTAGGGAAATTTCCAGCAGTATGTTCGATCAAAACAGACATAAATCTTTCGATTGATCCCATTATCGCTGCATGAAGCATTACGATTCTTTCTTTTGCTCCTTTTTCATTTGTGCAACTTAAATCAAATCGTTCAGGCATATTCATATCAAGTTGAATTGTTGCTACTTGCCATTCTCGTCCAAGAGAATCCTTTGCCATAAAATCAAGCTTTGGTCCATAAAAAGCTGCTTCTCCCACGCCATTAATTGCTTCTACATTTTTCTCTTTAATTATTTCTCTTAAAATATTTTCTGCTTTTTCCCAATTTTCTTCTTCTCCTAAATATTTTTCCATTTTTTCTGGATCATGGGTAGAAAGTCGTACCTGTAAATTGAAACCGAATACTTTATAGAAGTTATGAATGATATCCCAAATTTTTAAAAATTCTTCTTTTGTTTGATCCATTCTGCAAAAAACGTGAGCATCATCTTGGGCAAAAGCACGTACTCTTGAAAGTCCTGCTAATTCACCTGACTGCTCATCTCTGTAACATGCAGTTGTGTTTGCGTAACGTTGTGGAAGTTCACGATAACTCCATGCTTTTCTTGCAAAAATTTGTGTATGGTGCGGGCAATTCATTGGTTTCATTGCGAATTCATGACCTTCACGTGTAGTTATGCGGAAAAGTTCATCCTTAAATTTATCCCAATGGCCACTAGTTATATATAGTTCTTTTTTTGTTATATGTGGAATCTCAACTTTTACATATCCAGCTTTTTGTCTTAATTGCCAAACATATTCATCTAATAGATTTCTTACAAGAGTCCCTTTTGGTGTCCAAAGAGGAAGTCCAGATCCTACTAATTCTGAAAAAGTAAAAAGATCTAATTCTTTTCCAAGTTTTTTGTGATCTCTTTTTCGAGCTTCTTCTCTCTGATTTAAATATGTATCAAGTTCTTCTTTTGTTTCAAATGACAGTCCATATATACGAGTAAGCATTTTATTTTTTTCATCTCCGCGCCAATATGCTCCAGCGACTCTGTCTAATTTAAATGAATCTGGTTTTATTTCTTCTTTTGGATTTTCTAAATGTCCACCACGGCAAAGATCAGTGAACCCCGAACAAGAGCTTTCAGCTCCGGACGGGGCAAGTTTTCCACAAGTGTAAAATGTAATAGGTTCTTTTTTATTTATTATTTCATCGATTAGTTCAATTTTGTATTCGTTGTTTTTAAAATATTCTTTTGCTTCTTGTTCTGTTTTTTCTTCGTGAGTGAATTCTTTCCAGCTTTTTAAAATCTCTCTCATTTTCTTTTCAATCTTTGGTAAGTCCTTATCAGAGATAGGGGAAGAGAATTCGAAATCATAATAGAAACCATCATCGATCGATGGGCCGATTGTATTTTTTGTATCTGGCCACATTTCCAAAACTGCAGCTGCAAGTAAGTGTGCTAATGAATGTCTTAAGTTGTGTAACTTTTCTTTTTCCATATTTTTTATAAATTATTATTAAAATTAAAATCGCCCCGACAAAAAGTGAAATTCACTTTTTGTCGGGGCGAGTCTAGTTCGCGGTTCCACCCAACTTTGTTCTCTTGAAAATAGATTAGCCCGAAGGTCCATTTGGATTATGGTTGGTAGCCATAACAATCTCTATTAATTTAATCATATACCATTTTTCCCAAAAAACAAGGCTTTTTAGTTTCAGCTAGGTAAGATCTAGCAGAAAATAAGGTTTTTACCCAAAAAGCTTGCATTTTTTATTGATATGTGATATAATATAAATGTAGGAATAATAGAGTGCCTTAGAATAGACTCTTAAATTAGTTCATAAAATTTTAATAAAAAGGAGAAAAAACCATGCCAAAAAATGGAACAGACTCTCAAAGACCAAGCATTAAACAGCTGGGTTCACTTGCAGGATTCATAGTTGAATTTCTAGCAGGTATTCTTAATTTTTCACAAGTAAACTATTGGCTTAGTCATAAAGATGAGCTAAAGAAAAAACTTCGTGAATTATTTTCAATCACAGATGAATTTTCTTCCATTCGTGAAGAATGGCAGAATTTTTATCAAATTCATTTCGGCTGGGATGTAGATTTCAGTCAAGTATTAATTTCACCTAGACCAGAGGGAAACTGGCGATTGTTGTTTATCCCAAAAGGTATGACGATGGATTTTGCTTTTAAAGTTTGCGAAAAACTTTTTAAGTCTTTGAAGTATTCGGATGATTTAGACAAACAAGTGTCTAGAAATATTCGTAATACTGAAACTAGCTATGCTGTTTGGGTTCGCGATGAAGCTGAACCCGATACAGAATTTTTAGGAAAATCTACAAAAAAAGCTGACCCTGAAATGAAAATTGGTATTACATTGTTGGAAAGAATTATATTTGAAATAAAATATTTTTCTGAAACTCGTAAGCACTTAGATATTAAAGGTTTAACTTTTTGTTCTGGTTCGCGCGGTGTTGGCGGTATTGTTCCGGGCGCTTGCTTGTACGACGATGGGGAGTTCAGGGTGTATTGGCTCATTGTCGGCAA
Source organism: bacterium (assembly GCA_037140655.1). Taxonomy (GTDB): domain Bacteria; phylum Patescibacteriota; class Minisyncoccia; order Phycocordibacterales; family UBA9973; genus UBA9973. The sequence goes on from JBAXEA010000030.1 coordinate 2,838, forward strand.
TTCGAATTCGTCTTATGGTGTCCGTGTAGCAGTTTCTCTTTAATCTTTTTTCTTTTTCTCTTTTAAAAAATTGGAATAGAAAATAAAAAATTACAATTAGCGTTATGTTGCAAAACTAACGCTAATTTTTTATACTAAAAATGGTTATTAAATTGATTTTAATTTTAAATTAAAATAACAATTTACCAAAAAAGAAACTGCTTGTGATAAATAAAGCATAGATAATGCAGATATGTAATAATGCGACACATTGCTCGCTATGTGCGAGAGAACTCAGATGACTAGGCGACTGGTCAGTCGGTGTAATGGATTATTTAATCACAAAAATGGTTCGCGCAATGTTGACGGTAATGTTCCGAACGCTTACTTGAACAACGATGGTAAGTTCAAGGTGAATTGGAACAATGTCAACAATTCGAATTCGTCTTATGGTATCCGTGTAGAAGTTTCTCATTTATCCCGCTTTAGTGCGGGATTTGTGTTTCTGTATATTTAAGCCAACCATTTGTCATTTTAGAAATTTCTTGAAGTTCTAATTGAATTTTTAAGTATATCTTTTCTGATATTACTTTCATTTCATATTCTAATCTGATAAGTTGTTTCAATGTTTCTATTTGTAATCTAGCTTTTTTGAGCGAAAATATTTTTTCTTGTTTTGTTTCAAGTGAAGCGTTGATTAATATTGAAAAAGTTTTTAAAAATTCTTTTTCTATATAGTTATGAAGTCCAAGTTTGTCACGTTTTGGTAATTTATTACCAATTAAATAAACAAAAGCGTATAATTTACGCATTTTATGAACAACAGGGATATCAAAGTTGTGTCGGGGGGGGGTGCTACTTATAGTCTTTTCCATAATATAATTAGTGTAGCAAATTTATTAAAAGCATGGAAAGAATTTAAAAGAGGAAAGAATAATAAATTTGACATTACAGAATTTGAATTTAATTTAGAAAATAATTTATTTGAGCTCCATCGAGAGCTGGCAAGTAAAATCTATAAACCGAATCCGTATCAATCATTTTTTGTTTGCGATCCAAAAAGAAGACATATACATAAAGCGACAGTACGAGACAGGGTTTTAAATCAAGCAGTTTTTATAATTTTTTATCCAGTTTTTGATAAACATTTTATTTTTCATTCTTATTCTTCAAGAATTAACAAAGGTACACACAAGGCTTCTAAAAAACTTTTCATAGTTTTACGAAAGAATAGTGAAAATTGGAAGAAACAAACTTTTGTTCTTAAATGTGATATTAAAAAATTTTTTGATTCAATTGACCATATAATTTTATTTAAATTGATAAAAGAAAAAGTATTAGACGAAGATACTTTGTGGTTGATAGATAAAATATTAAGAAGTTTTGAAAAAACTCCAAATGTTGGATTGCCATTAGGTAATGTGACAAGTCAACTTTTTGCGAATATTTATTTAAATGAATTAGACCAATTTGTAAAACATAAATTAAAGGTTAAATATTATTTTAGATATGCGGACGATTTTATTTTAATTTCTAGTAATGAAAACGAGCTTTTGTCTTTTAAAAAAGAAATAGAATATTTTTTAGAACAAAATTTAAAAATTAAATTACATCCCGATAAAGTTTTTATACGAAAATTGAAACAAGGAGTAGATTTTGTGGGGTATGTTATTTTACCCAACACAACTGTTCTGCGAACAAAAACAAAGAATAGAATTTTAAAAAAACTGAAAAAGGCAAAAAAGGAGCTAATTTTAGGGAAAATTGATAAAGAAAAATTTAAACAAACAGAGGCTTCATATTTAGGTGTTTTAAAGCATTGTAAAAATAAGGAAATTATAAGAAGGTTTAATAGAAACTAGAGTTTTGCTTTTTATATTAAATATGCTAGTATATAGGAACTATGGTAGTACGAATGCGACATACAAAATCCCATACAGCGAACAGGCGTTCACATCATGCTTTAAAAAGCACGAGTTTTGCAAAGTGTGAGAATTGCCAAGCCTTAAAGAGACGACACAATGTGTGTCCTGCTTGTGGCTTTTATCGTGGTATGAAGGTAGTTGATTTGATAAAGAAAACAGAAAAGAAGCAAAAGAAAGCAAAGGCAAAGAAAGCAGAAGCAGCTAAATAATTTTTGTTTTTAAAACAATGGCAAATAGGCACCTTTCAAGATCAATAGTTCTTCAGACCCTTTTTGAATGGGATTTTAACAGTGTAAAAAATGATACTAATATAAAAGAAGTTGCTAAACGCAATTTACAAGAATTCGCCCCAGGCCTTGAGGACGATATTTTTGTATTTTCATTGCTTGAAGAAATAATAAAGAAACATAAGATAATTGATGAGATCATAGAGAAAGCTGCGCCTGATTGGCCACTTGATAAGATATCTTTTATTGATAAAAATATTTTAAGAATAGGTCTGACAGAACTTCTTTTCGGTGATCGAAAACAAGTTCCTCCAAAGGTAGCTATTAATGAAGCTATTGAATTAGCGAAAACATTCGGTGGAGAAAATTCTAGTAAATTCGTAAATGGTGTTCTTGGTGCAGTTTATAAAGAAATAGGTGAACCAGGAAAAGAAGAAACAAGTAAAAAGAAAAAATCTGATGAACCAGTTGATATAACCAAACTACCAGTTGAAGTTTTGGGTGGTGCATTGGTTTATGCTAAAAAAGGCAATGATGTTCTTTTTGCATTAGTGCATGATGTTTTTGGATATTGGACACTTTCAAAAGGAAAATTAGAAAAAGGTGAAAATGTCGAAGAGGGAACAAAAAGAGAAATAAAAGAAGAGATTGGCTTAGACATAGAGATAAAAGTAAAACTTGGTGAGAATGAATACGTAGCAAGTCATCCAGAAAAAGGAAAATTATTAAAAAAGGTCGCGTATTTCTTAGCTGAAAGTGAATATAGAGAATTGCAACTAGAAGCCTCAGGAGGTCTTGATGGTGCAAGGTGGTTCCAGTTTTCTGAAATTCCAGAGCTTAGAATATATAATGATATTATTCCGTTAATTACAAAGGCTATTGAAATTATTTCAAAGCAAAAATAAAAAAATGATTGATTTTAACGATTTCGAAAAGAAAACTAATATAATCTTTAAAGATAAAAATTTACTAAAACAAGCATTCATACACCGCTCATATATAAATGAAAATACAAATACTGGGCTCTCACACAATGAGCGTTTAGAATTTTTAGGTGATGCTGTGCTTGAGCTTGTTGTTACTGATTTTTTATACAGAAAATATCCTTCTTATACTGAAGGAGAGCTTACTGCTATCCGTTCGTCATTAGTGAATGCTATTACTGTGTCTGAGATTGCATCGAAGGTTGGCATGAATGATTTTTTACTTTTATCAAAAGGTGAATCAAAAGATAATGGTAAAGCAAGACAGTACATACTTGCAAATACTTTTGAAGCATATATCGGAGCAGTATTTATGGATCAAGGATACAAGTCTGCGGAATCTTTTATTGCAGAATATTTATTGCCATTAACAAATGAAATTGTTTCAAAAAAATTATGGCGTGATTCAAAAAGTTTAGTGCAAGAAAAAGCACAAGAATTTGTCGGCACTACTCCATCGTATAAAGTTTTAAGTGAATCAGGCCCTGATCATGATAAGCATTTTACTATTGGTATAATGTTTGGAACTGATTTAATTGCAGAAGGTAAAGGTAAATCAAAACAAGAGGCTGAACAAAAAGCTGCTGAAGCTGCATTAAAAATCAAAAATTGGCTTGATTAATATGCGTTTAAATTCTATCGAAATTAACGGTTTTAAATCGTTTGCTAAAAAAACAACATTGGAATTTCATAGTCCAGTGGTTTCTGTCGTTGGACCAAATGGTTCTGGTAAATCAAATGTAGTTGAAGCATTTCGTTTCGTTTTAGGTGAGCAATCAATGAAGTCAATGCGCGGAAAAGCCGGCACTGATCTTATCTTTAAAGGTTCAAAAAACTTACCAAAAGGATCAAGGGCGTCTGCTACAATTTATTTTAATAATACTGATAAGATTTTTAAATTACCAAATGATGCTGGTGAGAATGTTGATTTAAACTTCGATGTAATTTCAATTTCTCGTGAAGTTTATCCAGACGGTTTAAATAAATATATTTTAAATGGTTCAGAAGTTAGACTAAAAGATATAAATAATCTCTTAGCATCTGTAAATATCGGTTCATCTGGACACCACATAATTTCACAAGGTGAAGCTGATCGTATTTTGAATGCATCACCTCGAGACAGAAAAGAGATTGTTGAAGATGCTCTTGGTCTTAAGATATATCAATATAAAATAAAAGAAGCTGAGCGTAAGCTTGAAAGAACAAATAATAATATTAAAGAAGTCTCACTTTTACGTCGTGAAAATGCACCGCATTTAAATTTCTTAAAGAAACAAGTTGAAAAATTTGAAAAGGCAAAAGATATGCAAAATGAATTGGCATTTCTTTATCGAGAATATTTAAAAAAGGAAAGTGTTTACCTAGAAAAAGAAAAAGTTAATTTAATAACACAAAGAAATAATATTTCAAATGAGTTAAATGAAATTTCTGGAAAAATTGTTGATGAAGAAAAAGTTGTAACGGAAGAAGAAAATACAAAAAGGGAAGAGTTAAAAAATCTTGAGCGTAAAGTTTATGAAGTTCGTTCGGTGCGTGGGGAAATGGAAAGAAAATTAGGAAGAATCGAAGGTATGATAGAGATGGAAGAACGCAGAGCTAAAGTTCCAAAACTCTCCGAGAATGTATCAATACCACGTGAAGAGTTAGAATCTTTCTTAAAGGAAGCGAATGAATACCTAGAAGAAGCTATATATATGGATGTGCTTGAAAATATTGCGCCTGTACTTGGCACTATTCGTGATATTTTAAATAGATTTTCTAGACATTTTAGAGAAGAAACACCAGCTAGTTATGATGAATCTGCTTTAAATGAATTAAAAAATACTCAAGCTGAATTGTCTGTAGAAATACAAAAAATAAATGAGGAAGAGAAAAATATTGCAGAATCTATTGAAAATTTACGTCGTGAGATAGCGACAGTCATAGAACGGGAAAGAGAAAAAGAAAGAGAAAAGTTTACTTTTAAAGTGAAGTATCAGGAGCTTACATCATCTCTGAATGTTATTTCAGTTAAAGAAGAAAATATAAAAAGAGAACAAGAAGCTTTCGAAAACGAAATAAGTGAAGGTGGAGTTTTGATAGGGGCAGATATTTTAGCTTATAAAAATTTTGAATTTGATGGAATTATAGATAGATTTGCTCAAGAGGAAACTAAAAGAAAAATAGAGCGTATAAAAATAAAATTAGAAGATGTGGGTCTTTCAGGCGGTGGTGAAGTTGTAAAAGAATTTGAAGAAGTCGCTAGTCGTGATGCATTTTTAGCAAAAGAAATTGAAGATTTGAATTTAAGTATTGAATCTTTGAAGAAATTAATTACTGAATTGAAAGAAAAAATAAATATAGAATTTTCTGATGGAATAAATAAAATCAATAAAGAATTTCAAGAATTTTTCGCACTTATGTTTGGTGGCGGAACTGGAAATCTAGTAGTGGTTACTGAAAATAAAAGAAAGAAAGATGAAGAGGAGAGTGATGAAGAACCTGAGACGGAACAAGGAATTGATATAAATGTTTCCTTGCCTCATAAAAAAGTTAAAGAATTACATGCACTTTCAGGCGGTGAAAGATCTCTTACTTCCATAGCACTTCTTTTTGCTATGTCTCAAGTGAATCCACCCCCATTTCTTGTGCTTGATGAGACGGATGCAGCTCTTGATGAAGCTAATTCTAGAAAATTTGGAGATATGATAGAAAAACTTTCTAAGCGTTCACAGCTTATCGTAGTTACTCATAATCGTGAGACCATGTCTCGTGCTGGAGTACTTTATGGTGTCACAGT
>JBAXEA010000031.1:0-8421 GCA_037140655.1 bacterium
GAAATAAAAAAAGCGAAAGAAAATAATTTTTCAATCGCTTCACTTGGATCACTTACACTTCGTGGAGAAACCGCTGCAATTATTGCAACTTATCTAATGGTAAATTCTTCCCCTAAACCGGGTTTAGGGGAAAATTAGTTTAAAAAATTTTATGTTATTATAGAACCAATGGAAAAAGAAACATCAAAATTCATTCATTTGCACACACATTCACATTATTCCCTGCTTGATGGGCTTTCTAAACTTGAAGACATTGTAAAACTAGCAAAAAAATACAAAATGCCAGCTGTCGCTGTGACAGATCATGGCAACATGTATGCTGCTGTTGAATTTTTTAAATTAGCAAAAAAAGAAGGCATCAAATCAATCATCGGAGTTGAAGCATACATAGCTGAACGTGGACGCACCGATAAGGAACCAGGTATAGACAATAAACGATATCACTTAACCTTACTTGCAAAAAATAATGAAGGTTATAAAAATTTAATTCAACTTGTTACTCTTTCAAATTTGGAAGGATATTACTACAAACCAAGAATGGATAAAGAAATTTTACGTAAACATGCCAAAGGTATTATCTGTCTTTCTGGTTGCCCTGGTGGACAATTTTCAAGAGCACTAGCTGCGAAAGATTATGAAAAAGCAGAAGCACTAATAAAAGAACACCAAGAAATTTTCGGTAAAGAAAATTATTTCTTAGAAATAATGAAACCAAGTCCAAGCATGCCAGAATACACTGAAGTTCGAAAAGATATCATAAGACTTGGTAAAAAATTTAACATACCACTCGTTGCGACATTTGATTCGCATTATCCAAACAAAGATGATGCAAAAGCGCACGACACACTTCTTTCAATACAAACAAACTCAGATGTAAAAGATGAAAAAAAGTTTTCTTTTGGAGATGAAAATTATTCCTTCATAGATGAAAAAGAAGCATTTGAAATTTTCAGTGATGTTCCAGAGGCAGTCACAAATACTTCAATAATTGCAGAAATGTGTAATGTCGAAATAGAACTTGGAAAATGGGTTTTTCCAAATTACATAATTGAAGACGGTAAAAGTTATGAAGAAAAAATGCGTGAACTTGTTTATGCTGGTATTAAACGTTTAGGGATAGAAGAAACACAAGAAGTCAAAGACCGAATAGAATACGAACTCGCAATTATTTTCACTAAAGGTTACGCACCATACTTCCTCGTTGTCGGAGACTTACTTCGTTATGCAAAAGAAACAGGAATATTAACTACAATTAGAGGATCAGTCGCAGGATCAATGGTTACATATTTACTTGGTATTACGAATGTAAATCCAATTGAATACAAACTTCCCTTTGAACGTTTTCTAAACCCATACCGTCCTTCTGCTCCCGATATCGACATGGACTATGCCGACAACAGACGTGAAGAAATGGTTGAATATGCAAAAAGGAAATACGGCGCAGACAAAGTAGCACAGATCGGAACATTCGGAACGATGATGGCCCGTGGTGCTGTGCGTGATGTTGCTCGAGCACTTGGTTATGAATACAGTATTGGTGATAGAATTTCAAAAATGATTCCAATGGGTTCACAAGGTATGCCGATGACTATCGACCATGCAATTGAAATTACTCCAGAATTAAAAGACGCATATAAAAAAGAAAAAGATACAAAAGAAATAATTGACTTAGCAAAAAAATTAGAAGGTTGTGTTCGACACATTTCTGTTCATGCCGCTGGTGTCGTCATCTCACCCAAACCACTTTATGAATACACCCCAACACAATTAGACCCTAAAGGTGGAAAAGTCATTACTCAATATGACATGTATAGTATTGAAGATGCAGGACTTTTAAAATTTGATTTCCTAGGTATTAGAAATCTAGCAATATTAGGGGATGCAGTAAGTCTTGTAAAAAAGTTTTATGGTATTGAGATAGATTTAGAAAGAATTCCACTTGATGATAAAAAAACTTTTGCTTTGCTTGCTAACGGACAAACGGAAGGATTGTTCCAATTAAATGGTGCAGGAATGACAAGATACTTGAAAGAACTAAAACCAACTTCCATCCATGATATAAATGCTATGGTGGCACTTTACCGACCAGGACCAATGGAATCAATTCCTGAATACATAAAAAGAAAACACAATCCTCATTTAGTTAAATACTTAGACCCAAGAATGAAAAAATTCCTGAAAGAATCTTATGGACTTATAGTTTATCAAGACGACTTACTTTTCTGTGCTCTTGAAATGGCAGGATACAACTGGGAAGAAGCTGATAAATTCCGTAAAGCTGTCGGTAAAAAAATCCCTGCTGAAATGGCGGCTCAACATGAAAAATTTACTAAAGGTATCGTAGCAAATGGACAAACACAAAAATTTGCAGAACAACTTTGGAAACTTTTTGAACCGTTCCAAGCCTATGGATTCAACAAAGCTCATGCTGCAAGTTATGGACGAGTCGCTTACCAAACAGCCTATATGAAAGCACACTACCCAGTGGAATATATGACAGCCATTCTAACTGCCGAATCAGGTGATGTCGAAAAAATTTCTGAAATAATCGATGAATGTAAAAAAATGAATATTCCAGTTTTGCCTCCAAATGTAAATGCTAGCTTCGGAGGATTCACTTGTTTGTCTGGAGATAAAGATGTGACTATAGACAATATAAACAGAAGTGACAGAATCCGTTTCGGTTTGTTTACTATAAAAAATTTAGGTGAAGATATTTCAAATGCAATAATTAATGAAAGAAAATTAAATGGAAAATTTAAATCACTTACAGATTTCCTAGATAGAATTCGTCATAAAAATTTAACTAAAAAATCCATGGATGCTTTGATAAAATCAGGATCAATGGACGACCTTGGTGAACGTGGAGTAATGCTTGCAAATATGGAAAGCATGCTAGCTTATAATAAAGAAATAAGTAAAAGTGCTCAAAACCAAGTTTCACTATTCGGTGGTGCTATGGAAATCAAAATGCCAGAATTTAAATTAACTGAGGCAGTAGCAGCCACTCAAGCAGAAAAATTACTTTGGGAAAAAGAATTACTCGGACTTTATATTTCTGGACACCCACTCGATCGTATCCGAGATAAACTTGAAGCCAGACCAACAAATATTAAAAAAATAAAAGCTACTGTCGGCAATGGAGTAGCTATAACAATAGGAGGAATCATTGAATCAGTCCGCCCAGTTATCACAAAGAAAAATGACCGTATGGCATTCTTGAAAATCGCAGATCTTTCAGACTCTATAGAAGCAGTAGTATTTCCAAGTGTATATACAAACTCATTAGATATATTAGTTCCAGAAAAATGCATAGCACTCTCTGGAAAAGTTTCAATTCGTAATGGTGAAAAAAGTATCATCATCGATGCTGTAAAAGAAATATAAATAAAAATAGGCTGTCTTGTATACACAAGACAGCCTTTTGTAATTTAATATATTTTACTTTTATATATCATCTTTTTTTAGATATGATGTCCATTTAGTAAAAAATATTTTTTTAACTAAAAAACAAATACAAGTTATGCAACAATAAGCATAAAACAAGAAAAGATAATCTGAGAAAGGCCAAATAATAAGACTTACTAACGGCACAGTCAAAGCTACTACAATTCCCCATCTTGGATGTATCAAACTTACAATTGCTGATATAGCTATCGGTAAAAAAAATACATAATGGTGATACTGATAAGGAAGATTAAAGATAGTAAAATAAAATTTATCAAACAAAATTGAAAAAGTAGTTAAAATAAGTAACCACGGATAACCACTTTCACTAAAATCTGTACGATTTGATAATTTTAGATATTTAATCTCTCTTAAACAAATAAAACCAATACAAGAGATGGCAGACATGATCGCGAAATCAAAGACGTGAGATTTATACCTTTCAGTCACAAACCCCAAACTCCAAACGATTACACTAATCATGCAAACTTTTGTAAATACAAACTGGATATAACCCAGAACTTTTCTGTTTTTTAAAAAATCTAAAAATTTAATTAAATTTGTTTTCATTTTGCTGAATTTTAAATGTGTTAATAAATTGTCTCGAAATTCCAAAGAATGAAATACCAAGACAATTTATTAACCTAAAAAATCAAATAAAATGATTATTTTCAATGAGCTAAATACCCACATAGTATAGCATATTTGAATACAAAAGTCAATAGGTAATAAAGACCAAAAATTAAGGCTAAAAATACAGAAAAGCCCCTCACTATTACTATGGAGAGGAGCTGGGGTAAGGTTCTAGTTATATAACGTCATAGCCTTATCCTTACTTTCAGTAAAGATAATCTCGAGTGCTTCAGCTACTTTTTTGGAAAGTTTTTTAAGTTCTGCTAGTTCACTTTCTTTAAATTTACCAAGTAAGAATTTTAGCATTGCTTCCTCCCCTTTTGGTTTCTTCATTTTACCGGTTGGTGTCGTCGGTGCTATACCGATGCGAATTCGGACGAATTCTCTTGATTTTAATTTTTTAATTATTGATTCCAAACCATTATGCCCACCAGAAGATTTATCAAATGAAATTTTCATACTACCTATCGGTAAATCCACATCATCATAAATAATGACGACGTCTTTTAAATTTAATTTATTTTTATCTTTCATCTGTACAACAGCTAAACCTGAATTGTTCATAAAAGTCATGGGCTTTAAAAAAACAGTTTGTTTGTCGGCAAAATTCTCTTTGCAAAATTCTGCCTTAGTCACAGGACTATTCTTCCATTCCGTTTTTTTACCTAAGATAAAATCCAACATTAAAAAACCAGTATTATGTCTGGTGTTTTCATACTCTTCACCTGGATTTCCTAAACCAACTACTAATTTCATATTTAAATAATAACATTTAATAAATAATTAACAAAACATATTGCAAAACAAAAACCTATATTGTGTCAATGCTCTTTTATGATAAAATAGACAAATATGAATCAAAATCAAGAAGCAGTTAAAAAAACCCTAGGTCAATCAATTTGGGAGTTGGTGCGTTTTGCGCTTATTGCTGTAATAATCGTATTCCCTTTTCGTATGTTTGTCGCTCAGCCATTCGTCGTGTCAGGCTCATCAATGGTGCCAACATTTGAGAATGGACAGTATCTGATTGTCGATGAAATATCTTACAGACTAGGCAATCCCAAAAGAGACGATGTAGTAGTTTTCAAATATCCAAACGATACAACAAAATTTTTCATCAAAAGAATAATCGGTCTTCCAGGTGAGACTGTAGATGTGAAAGGTAATGATGTGATTATAACAAACAAAGAACATCCAGATGGATTTAAACTTGACCAACCTTTCGTTTCAAATATTGGCAACAGTGACACTCACTACCAACTAAAAGACAATGAATATTTTGCAATGGGAGACAACAGACCAAATAGTTATGATTCTAGGAACTGGGGTCCTGTACCAAAAAACTTATTAGTCGGAAAACCATTCCTACGATTATATCCACTTTCAAAAATAGGAGTATTACCAGGTAGTTATAAACAAGTAGAATAATAAATTATTAATTTAAAAAATATATGAACAAACAAAAAGCACAAAAAGAAGGTGGAAAAGCAAAAGACCTAGCATCTCCAAAAGGAATGCGAGACATAATGAACGATGAATATTATAACTTCCAGGGTTTTTTCGAAAAAGCTCAAGAGGTGGCTATATACTACGGTTTCAAACCTATCGACACTCCAATGCTTGAACATGAAAAAGTTTTCACTTCTGGAATCGGTGAAGGTACAGACATCATCGACAAAGAGATGTACACTTTGAAAACTAAAGGTGGTGACCATTTAGCACTTCGCCCAGAACACACAGCTAGTCTTATGCGTGCATACATCGAGCATGGAATGCAAACAATGCCTCAACCTGTAATGTTTTACCAATATGGTCCAACCTTCCGTCATGACAATCCACAGCGTGGACGTTACCGACAATTTTTCCAATTTGATCTAGATTCACTTGGTTCCGACAAAAGCATAATGGATGCTCTTGTAATAAAAGTAGGAATGAGTATTTTAGAAGAAGCAGGTGCGACAAATCTTTCAATATCTATAAATTCAATTGGTGACAAAGAATGCCGTGGTGCTTACTTGAAAGAACTTACAAGTTACTATAGAAAAAATATCAGTGCATTACCTGCAGTTGATCGTGAACGTTTAAAAACAAATCCACTTAGAATATTAGATTCAAAAGATCCCAAAACAAAAGAGATAAATGAAAATGCTCCAGACTCTGTAAGCTTCTTATGCCCTTCTTGCAAAAAACATTTCAAAGAAGTTTTAGAATATTTAGAAGAAATGAATATTCCATATTCCATAAATAAAAATCTAGTGCGTGGACTTTCTTATTACACTCGTACAGTTTTTGAAGTAATAGAAGAACAAGGAGGTGAAGATGGATCACCACTTACAATAGCTGGCGGTGGACGCTATGATTATCTTGCTCGTCAACTAGGTAGTAAAAAGGATGTACCAGCTGTTGGTTTCTCTATCGGAGTAGATCGTATCGTAGCAAGTCCTTGGTACAAAAAACTTTCACCAAGAATAATCAAAAAACCAAAAATATATTTTATACAGCTTGGTGCTGAAGCAAAACTAAAAAGCTTAACCGTAATTGATATACTTCGAAAAGCGCATATTCCAATAGCTCAATCATTATCCAAAGACAGTCTAGGTTCTCAACTTGCAATAGCTGAAAGACTAGCGATACCATTCGTTTTAATCTTTGGATTAAAAGAAGCTTTGAATGATTCAGTCATTGTAAGAAATATGTCAAACAGATCACAAGAAACAATCAAGTTATCTGAACTTCTAGATTATTTAAAAGAAATTAAATAAAAAACATGAAAAAAATTCTTCAAAAGGAGGAAAAAGTTTTAAGACAAACAGCAAAAGAAATTACTCTAGCTGAGATAAAAAGTCCCAAAATACAAAAGATCTTAAAAGAAATGTCTTCTTCCCTAAAGACACAAGACGATGGAGTTGCAATAGCTGCACCCCAGATCGGCTATGCTTTGAGTATCTTTGTTGTTTCTGGAAAAATATTTGATGAAGATTTTACACGAGGAGAAGGTGTGCCAGCAAACAAAAAAAACCTACCAAAAGATTTAGTATTCATTAATCCTAAAATTTCAAGACTTTCAAAAGAAAAAGATTGGGTTCCAGAAGGATGCTTGTCTGTAAGATGGTTATATGGAAAAACATATAGATCAAAAAAAGCAACAGTCACAGCTTATGATGAAAATGGTAAAAAGTTTACCCGAGGTGCAAGTGGACTATTAGCTCAAATTTTTCAACATGAAACAGATCACTTAAAAGGAGTTCTTTTTATTGATCACGCAAAAGACATAAACGAGGAATTACCTAACTACTAAATACTATTTGGTCATTTCCTTTGACCTATCTCGAGCTGAATTTAGAACTTTATTTAAAAGTTCGTCTATTTTATTATCTCTAAATGCTTTCAATCCAACTTCAGTGATTCCTCCTTTACTTGCAATATTTTCTGTTAAAACAGAAATGCTTTTTTGTTCGTTATTTTTATTAAAATAAGTTTCTGTACCGTCTATAAGTAAAGACAATGACTCATTTGCTTCTTTTTCATTCATACCAAATTCAAGCATTCTGTCTTTAAATACTTTAAAAACTTCTAAAAGAAAAGCTGGTCCACTACCAAAAATAGCTGTAAATAAATCAAAATCTTTTTCTTCTATTTCCACTACCTTACCTAATTTTTCTAAACTTTCCTTTATATTATTTACGAGTAAATCTTCTTTATGATTTACACAGAAAGCTGTTACTGATTTTCCATAAGCAATAGCTAAGTTCGGCATAATCCTAACAATAGAAACTTTTCCTAAATTCTTTTCATAAAAATCAATACTCAAACCTGCCACTGGAGAAACAAAAACTTTTCCTTCTAAGTTTAGGTTCTTAATTTCATTTAATACTTCATCGATATTTTGTGGCTTAACACAAATCCAAATTACATCCGAAAATGATATTAATTTTTCTAGACTATCTGCTAAATTAATTTCATTATTCTCAATTTTGTTTTTATCAAAATATAAAAAATCTATAGACTCGTCTTTTTTGAGACCTTCATATATAGCTTTCGCTAAATTACCAAAACCTATAAAACCGTATTTCATAATTTTCTAATTGTAGCATATTTATGCTATCCTATATAAATAATGCAAAATAAAGATTTAAAATTTGTTTTCTTTGGTACACCAGATGTAGCCAGCGAAACTTTAGAAATATTAAAGCAAAAAGGCTATATGCCTGAGCTTATTGTTACAGCCCCCGACCGACCGCAGGGGCGTAAAATGATATTAACTCCACCCCCAGTCAAAGTCTGGGCTATAGAGAACAATATTCCATATATTCAACCTGAAAATTTAAAAGAACTATCTTT
>JBAXEA010000032.1:0-8287 GCA_037140655.1 bacterium
TATTGTGCGACATACTATAAAGCTTGCGTATGGTCTATTTTGACCACTTCCCCTCATGAAATATGTATTTATTTACACGAACTAGAAAGTTCATATCCAGCATTTTTAGCTTGTGTTTGTGTAGAAAAATAAATTTTATTTTCTTCTTTAATTGTTTTTCCAGCTGAGCAATCTGTTAAATAATACTTTTTTCCTCTTTTTGATGCAAAATATGCCCCTTTGTCTGAATTGCTTGTTTTTGCTATATTTTGGGTTAAATCAGATTTATTTAAGGTATATGAGTCTATTATGTTAGCTTCTGAAGCCATATTTTCGATTTTAAGGCCATTCTGTGTATTTTGTTTAGACAATCTACCTAATTCAAATGAGGCTAGTCCTACAAGTATAATGATAATTATTACTAAAATATCCTTCCCTTTTTCACTTTCTAAAAAAAGCTTGATTTTTGTCATAAAATTGTTTATACTATTAAACGTATTAATTATAAATAATTTTTGAACGTTAGTCTATTAGGTTTATCTAAAGTAGCTGACGAAATATCATATGGCACATAGAAAAGCCGGCGGAACCGCCAAAAACTTAAGAGATTCGAATCCAAAGTACCTAGGTACTAAGCTTGCTGACGGTCAAAAAGCTCAACCTGGATCAATTATAATTCGTCAACGTGGAACAGTTATCATGGCTGGAACCAACGTAAGTATGGGTAAAGATCACACTTTATTTGCTCTAAAAAATGGTACAGTTAAATTCGGAAAAAGAAGAAAGACTTCATTCAATGGAAAGACTATCGTAAAGAAAACTGTAAACGTAATCTAAATAAGTAAAACAAAAAATCCTCCGCCAGCTGGCGGAGGATTTTTTGTTGTTAAATTTTTTCTACAATTAATTTAAAGGAAGATTTTTTACGTTTGATTTCAACTTGAATTTCAAATTCCCCTATCTCTTTTATTGGTTTTTCTAGGACAATAAAATTTTCATCAATTTCAATTCTGTTTTCTTTTTTCATTTCTTCTAGAATTTCTTTTTTGTGAATAGAAGAAAATAGATGACCTTTGTCATTTGCTTTACCTTTTATGGTTATTGTAATTCCTTTTATTTCTTCTAAGTTTTTCATCAAAAGGCTTTCTTCTAGTTCCCTTTCAATTAAAATTTCATTCTGACTTTTTTCTAAATCTTTTAATGCTTTAGATGTTGCATTCTCAGCCAACTTTCTAGGAAATAAAAAATTCACAGCGTAGCCATCATTTACTTCCTTTATATCATGCCTTTTACCTACTCTAGGTACATCTTTTAAGAATATTACTTTCATGTTAATTTTATTAATTATTTAATAATTGTATTGCCTTTTCCATTTGAGGATCCTTCTTTGCTTTTAAATCTTTTTCTGATATTTCAACTTTGTAATCTGGAGTTAGTCCTTTTTCTGATATTGAAGTTCCGTGTGGTGTAAGCCATTTAGCAATAGTTATTTTCAATATTGTATCTGGCGTTATATTTACTACTTCTTGAACTGAACCCTTTCCGAAACTTTGTGTTCCTACTAATTTTGCAATTCCGTAGTCTTGCATAGCACCTGCAAGTATTTCTGAAGCTGAAGCAGAACCACTATCCATCAATATTACAAATTTTAAATTTCTATCAGCGAAAACATTATAGCCAGAACTTCTGTGGATGTTTTGTTTTTCATTTTTTCCAAAATCTTCTATTACTATAGGTTTGCCACTTTGTGTAAACCAACTTGCCATATCTACTGCTGCATCTAAATATCCACCTGGATTTCCTCTTAGATCAAGGACTAATTTGTTTGATCCAGATTCATAGAAAATTTTCATTGCACGTCTGAACAAATCAGCTGAGTTTGCAGAAAAGCTGTAAAGTTTTACGACGAATACACCGTCTGGCTTCATTTCTGTATCTAATGTTGGTGAATTTATTGTATCTCTGACTATCTTAACTTCTTTTGATTCTGAGCTATTCTCACTAAGTATCGTCAATGTGACAGAAGTACCTTTTTCTCCTTTTATAAGTCTAATTGCTTTTTCTATAGTTAAGTCACTAGTAGAAACTTTATCAATTTTTAAAATTCGATCTCCAGATTTTATTCCTGCTTTGTACGCTGGAGTATCTTTTAATGGAGATATTACTGTTAAGATTTTATCTTTTACACTGACTTCCATACCTACACCACTGAAACTGCCTGCTATATCATCCTGGAAAGTTTTCGTTTCATCAGGAGTAAAAAATGTACTATATGGGTCATTTAATGAACCCACAAGCCCTGATATGGCACCATAAACTCTCTCTTGGTCAGTTACTTTGCTTGCACTTGGATATTTTTCATTTATTACATTCCACGCTTTCCAAAAGGTCGAGAAGTCTGCATTTGTAGTACTACTGCCATCTTTGTTTGATAAATTAATTACTTTTTCTTCTTCAGGTCTATGAGAGTATCCAACAAAAAAACCAAGACCAATAGAAAGAATAATAATTAAAACTAAAAAAATACTTTTCTTATTTTTTACGACTTCAAGTATCTTTTTTTTATCGAACATTCCTTTAATTGAAATTATTTTCATTAGTATTTTGTTCTTCGTTAAAATCTTTATTTTCTAAAAAATTATCAAACTCTTCTTTTTTATGAATTACACTTTTTTTATATTCTATATAAAAACGATATGCTAAAAAAATCAACACCAAACCAGTCAAAGAAAATAAGATATTTTTCCATGAATATGGAAATCCTAAATATGGTAATATTGCGATCCAAACCCCTAAAGTTAATAGTATTCGTGCTTTTTTCATTGCTCTATTATACTTCAAAATTAGGCTAAATTGCAAACATGACTCCCCTGTTTTAAAACTTAAAATAATTGACAAATTCTGATTTTGATGTAGTATAAATAATAAATTTACATTTAAAATAAAATCGATGAGAAAGAAAAAAGAAGCAGACTTATTATTAAGTCCATTTATTACCTATATATTATTTTTACTATTTTATCTTTTATATATTTTTGTATTTAAAATAAGAAATAAAACTATAATTATAGGTAAAGAAAATTTACCAAAGAGGTCACATGGTGTTTTTACATTTTCTAACCATGATACATTTATTGATTCACTTCCAATTAGGGGTTCGATGCTGAACTATTTTGACATAATTTTTAGACAAAATTTAGTTCCATATGATACTCCTGAATTTCTAAACTTTTACAAGACTTGGTTCGGGGCATTTCTTATAACACATCTAAGAAATATTCCAATAATAAGAAAAGTTAAAAGAAGTATAAAAAAGGAATCAAAACTTATTAAATTTTTTAAAAAAATTCCAGTAGTAAGAGGGATTATTTTAAAGAATATTGTAAAAAAGTCCTACAAAGTTGAGCAATCAATTGACTATCTTGAAGAAAAAAATAAATTTGTTTTGAAGTGCTGTGAAGTTCTTAAAAAGAATAATTTAAATATTTTTTTTGGTGGAGGTAGAGATGATGAGGATGGAAGCATTAATCAATGTACTTCTGGCACAGCTGAAATAATTTTAAAATCAATTCAAGAAAATGTTGGTGTAATTTTTCAACCAATATTTATCAATGGTATGAAAAAAATAATGCCAAGAAGTATAGGTCAAAAGTATTGGAAGATAAAATGTAATAATACGGTAACAATTATTATTGGAAAACCAATTAAATTTGATGATCTGGTTGTCCTGGAAGCAACAGACGAAAGAAAAATTCACCTAATAAAAATTAGAGTGCGTGAATCAGTCATTAATTTACAACCTTAGAACCTGTATATATTATTATATGCAGGTTTTTTTATTTAAAATATTCAGGAGTATTGATAGACATCCAATCTAGCAACTGCTTCACTATACTAGTAGCACCGACACCATTTGTAGATGGACCAGCTTCCATCATTACTATGAATGCATATTTTGGATTTTCATATGGAAAAAATCCCATAACCCATGAGTTAACTTTATTTTTTAGAACTCCAAGTTGAGCTGTACCAGTTTTAGCTGCGACATTTACATAAGGCACATTTAAAGCTTTTGCTGTACCTATGGTTACAGCTTCTCTCATTCCATTTCTTACGATACTAAAATTTGATTTATTAGATATATCTACGGTTGATTTTTTTTTTTCTTTTTCAGTATCACCTAGTAAATAATGTGGTGTCACTAATTTTCCATCATTTGCTAATGCTGCTGCAGCTCTTACCATTTGTATAGGTGTAACTTGAAAACCGTACTGCCCTATCGCTGTATGATATGTATCACCAAGTCTCCATGCATCCCCTTTGAAATTTTTCGCTTTCCATTCAATACTTGGAATAGTTCCAGTTTTTTCACCTGAAATATCTACGCCTGTAATACCACCTCCAATATCAAACATATTTGCATATTTCTCAATATTAGCTATTCCTAAACCTTTTTGACCTCCATAACCTCCACCGATAGTATAAAAATAAACATCAGATGACACAGCGATAGCTTCACCCATGTCTGTCCAACCATTGGCTCTCCAGTCTTTAAATACTGTTTTTTGATCTGGAAAATATGGATTTGGTATAGAAATAGATCCAGTTGAAAGAATTTTTTTATCAGGACTTATTAAATTTTCATTTAAAGCGCCAAGTGCAAAAAATGGTTTTACGATAGAACCCGGAGTATATAAACCAGAAATAACTCTATTCATAAAAACTTTTCTTTTATCTGTAAAATAATTACTAATTGTTTTTGAATCACTACCTGAAGATAAAATATTTGAATCATATTCTGGAAAACTAACAGATGTCAGTATTTCTCCATTTTGTACATTCATGATTATTCCAGCACCACCGGAGAATGAATTACTTTCAGATAGGCCTTTTATAAATAAATATAATTGTTTTTGTATTCTTGAGTCTAATGTTGTGACTAGTTCATCTCCACGAGTCGGAGCATTTACTACATTTTCTGATTGAACTTTTTTTGATGCATCTGTCTCAACTGTTTTCGAACCATTTATTCCTTTAAGTCTATCATTATATTCTTTTTCTAAACCATTTTTACCGATAAATTCAGTTTGCCATAGATTGCCTGATTTATCATGACTTGGGTAACTCACATAGCCTAATACATGTGAAAATCCAGGAGTTAGGTATTCTCTGGTTGGTATATTTAGATTTGGGTCACTTGTATTAGTTTCTGTTGTGTCGATTTCATCATTTTCTCCTTTTTTATTCCAAACCAATTCAACATTATTTCTGTCATAGATTATTCCCCTGTCTGCAAAAATTACTTGCTTGTCTAATGTATTATTCTCACTTCTTTTTAAATAGGCATCTCCGTTTTTAATCTGTAGGTGTACAAGTTGGATGGAAAACATAGCTAAAGCAAAAGCACAAAAAATACCAAGAAAAATAACAGTATTTTTATGTATTTGTTTTTCTATGCGGCCTTCAAATTGCTGGCTGTCAAAATTTTGTAAATTTTTTGAATCTAGAAATATTTCATCTGGTTCTACGAATGAATTTGCATTTCTAACTTTTCTTCTTTTAAATATTTTAAAAAACATATTATTTTTTTTCGTAAAACTTTAATTTCTTTTTTAGACCTTCTATAAATAGCAAAAAAAATAATGATAGTAAAAATGATATGAAGTAAATGTTAAATAATTTTACTTCTTTTACCCCGTACAATAAATCAGATATGAATAGCAATATTACTGATTCGACAAACATAGAAAAATAAAACATACCTAAAATTGCCAATATGGCTGATATATAAAAAGGTAGAAATAGTATTGAAAACAAAAGTAAAAAAGCGAAACTGATTCTTGTAATCATATGACTATATTACACATAATTTAGCAAAATTACAAACTAGAAAAATTTCCGTACTAGAAAACGAGCTAATAGGAAAATGATCAAAACGATCAATCCGTAAAAAATATATTTATTATTAAAAATTACTGAAAATAATGACAAAGCAAAAAGTTGAGTATATTTAAATGGCTTTTCTATTGTACTTTGTTCTGTCTTTGTATCGCTTGGAGTTGTTGTTTTTATTGAATCAGTTTTTTTTGTTTTAGTAGTTGCGGAGATTTTATCACTATTTAAATTTTTAATTTCAGCACTTATTTTTTCTTTTTGTTTTTCTGTTGTTGTGCCTATGTTATTTCTGATATTTTCAACCCCACTTATTGTAGATGTAGCTACTTTTGAAATATTACTAATAGTATCAGAAACAATACTAGGTGTATTTTGACTAATTAAATTTCCAGCATTTGATATTACATTTGAATTGCTGTCAGTGCTTGCACCTTGTGAGGTGTTTGATGTGTCTGCTGTTAATGTTTTAGGAACATTTCTATTACTTTCTGATGTTTTGATTTCAACCAAGGTGACCTTTTCAGAGATGCCATTTGATTCTAAAAATTTAGCATTTTGAATTTGTCCAAATATTAAATGATCCCCAGCTGTAACCTTCCAGTCAACTGATACATCTTTCAACCCTTTTCCTTCAACTGAAAAATCTTTACTTCCTAAAAAAGTTGTTTTATCAAAGAAAAATACGGTTCCAGAAAATTGCCTTGCGTCTGGATTGTAAATAAGGGTATATATTTTGATATTATCGCCTTCTACAAATGGGTCTTTTGAATACCAGATATTGCCAGGAATGAAGCCAGCACTTGTCTGTGCGAATGTTATATAAAAAGGAGTAAATAGGACTGTTAGAAGTATTAATATATTAATAAATTTCTTTTTCACTCAACTATTATAACATAATTTTGAATTTAGATAAGAAAGAGGTAAAATATATTAATGAAAAACTTCTGGCAAATAGTAAAAGGATTCTTTATAATTTTAGCTTTATTAGTTGTCTTTTATTTAGCTTTAAGAAATCAATACTCCTTAAGCTTGTTTGATATACCTACACCTATGGTTTCATTGGCTGCACTTATGATAGTTTTTTATATTGGTTACTGTTATATAGATTTATTTTTAAATAAAAATCAGATTGAAAGTGAATTTACAACAATTGTAAACCACACTTTCCGTACACCGCTTACTAGAATAAATTGGATTTCAAAAGCATTAGAAGATCCTAATCTAGAAAAAGAAGAAAGGTTAAACTATATTCAAAATTTAAATAATGCCACAAATAGACTTATTGAAATTGTCGATTTAATAGCTGGTATACAGAAAATTGGAGATAAAACTGGATATACATTCGAAGCTACATCTATACGTGATATTGTCGAAAAAGCAATTGTGAAATACAGAGAAGATATAAATAAGAAAAATCTTTCACTACAGGTTCCAACATTTAAGGATATTCCAATGTTGACCATAGACCTTAAAAAAATAAGTTTCGTTATCGATTCAATTCTTGAAAACGCAATTGTGTATACTCCCAAAGACGGGAAAATACTTATCGATTGTGTTTCGGTAAATAATAAATTGTATTTAAGCGTCGCAGATAATGGCCCAGGATTATCATTTACTGATAGATTAAAAATATTCTCAAGATTTTTCCGATCAAAAAGTGCGATACTTGCGTATCCAGATGGAATGGGACTAAGACTTCATTTATCAAAAAAAATAGTTGAGCGTCATGGAGGTAAAATGTTTGTAAAATCAAAAGGTAAAGACCAAGGCTCCACCTTTGTCATAGTGTTACCTTTTAGTAGATAATTTATTTCTTAAAAAATTGTTTGATTTTTTTCCAGATGGTTTTTTCTACTTCTTCACTTTCAAGCAATAAATAGTTGTAATCAGATGGATAGCCTACGAGTTCCATGAATCCCCTGCCTTTTATTGTCTTTCCGTTCATTTTGACTTTTGCTTTCATTGGCCCTTCCCAATAGTTAATTTGCCCGAAAATCATTTCTTGGTTTTTTAATAAAGCTTTTGTGTTTATTATTATATCTCCTTCTGGGATTTCTATTTTCCAACTAAGTGGATATTTTGCTTTTGTCTTTTTGCTTTTGAAAAAATTATTTTGAGGTATAAGTTTGGCATTACTATATTGAGTTTGTTTGCCATCTTTATCTATGATATCTACTAAAATATTTACTCCCATTAGTGTATCGTATTCTACACACATTATTTCTGTACCATTTTCTAAATTAAATGAGAACCAGTTCCATTTATCTTTGCCTTTGTATGTAGTATTTGCCCATTGATGATCCATCCAGGATTTTCCTGTAACTTCAATTTCTTTCCCATCAATAATTATTTTTCCTTTTGTAGATAAATCAGTAAACGAATAATAATAACTTCCGGCTTCTGGTGTACCTAC
>JBAXEA010000033.1:0-8183 GCA_037140655.1 bacterium
TCGGGCTGCTGGGAATCGAACCCAGTCTACATGCTCCCAAAGCACGTGTACTACCGGTATACTACAGCCCGTTACAATAAAACTTAAAGCAAAATGAGTATATCATAAAATAATATCTTCTTCCACTTTTATTCTTGCTTTTTTGTTTTGAAGGTCTAAATATACTACCAAAAGATCAAGTTGCCATTCCTTTTCGTCAGGAATTTTTTTTGATAATAAGTAAGTTTGGATTGTTCTTGATATTCTTTTTAGTTTCCATGGGTGCATGTTGTCCTCTGCTCGCCATGTATCTATCATACATCTTTGCCACTCATAGTCTGTAACGGACTTAACTTCAATAAAATGAATTTTGTTTTTATGTTCAGAAACAATATCAAGCTCTCCCCATTTTTTCGTATAATTTCTATCTATAATCGAAAAACCACGTTTCATGAGAAACTTAACAGCTATATTTTCACCTACTTCACCTATCTTTTGTTTTTCAGATGTAAATACTTTAGGCATCCCAGTACTAAAATTTTACACTTTTAATATTATTGTTATGTATTTTAATCAAAAATTTAGTACGGGACAAGTATTTACTAATGTTTCATAAGAAACATTTCTAATGGTGTTTCACATGAAACAAATTAGCTATTTTATGTGTCTTTTACACAAATACCCTTATTTTACAAGACATTTCAAACAAAAAGGTCATAAAGCACTGTCTTTAAAAACTGTCCTTTATAAACATTACCAACATAGTTATCCACAGTTTTCAACAAAATCCTTAATAAATATGGGGATAGAGTTTTAATTAAAGGACAAAATTTAAAAAATGTGCGGCTAGGGAGAATCGAACTCCCGTCTCATCCTTGGCAAGGACGTGTTCTACCACTAAACCATAACCGCAATAAATTAACTTTTTTATTATAATATTTTTTGTTGTGTAATGCAATTCCTTATTAGACTACTTCGAATTATTTTTGTGTTTCGAGTTCTATGGTGTTATAATTAATGAATTAATGAAATGCACAAAATGTAAAAAAGAAAAAACTATTGATAATTTTAATTTCAAATTAAAGTCATTAGATGTAAGACATAAACAGTGCAAGGAATGCACTAGATTATTTGTAAAAAATCACTATAATAAAAACAGGGTATATTATCTAGGTAAAACACAAAAGAGAAATAGTGTTTTAAGGTCTGAAATACTTAATTATATTCAACAATATTTAATTAATAACCCGTGTGTTGATTGTGGTGAAACAGATGTTGCTGTGCTTGAGTTTGACCATAATAGGGATAAATATGTTAAGGTAAAAGCAGTTTCTTCACTAATAAGGTCTCGTTGTTCTTTAGATAAAATTAAAGAAGAAATTGAAAAATGTGAAGTTAGATGTGCAAATTGCCATAGAAGAAAAACAGCAAAGGATTTTAAATGGTTTAGAATAATAACGCCCTTGTAGCTTAATGGATAGAGTACTGGTCTTCGGAACCAGTGATGGGGGTTCGATTCCCTCCAGGGGCACACAAAAAAAGTCATGGAAACTAATCAAAATTTAATAAAGAAGATACCCAAAAATGTTTCATATGTAACTAACACACTTTTGAGTGCTGGTTTTGATGCGTACCTAGTCGGTGGTTGTGTACGAGATATGTTGATCAACAGAGAACCAAAAGATTGGGATGTGACAACCAATGCTAATCCAGAAGAGATCATAAGGCTTTTTGAAAAGACTGTATACGAGAATACTTTCGGAACAGTAGGAGTTTGCATATTAAAAGAGTCTAATGTTATTCATGAAACACCACAAAGTGATGTTTCACAAGAAACACTAGAAGGGGAGGTTTCTCATGAAACTACTGCAAAATATGACATTATCGAGGTTACACCCTATAGAATCGAAGCAAAATATAGTGATTTTAGGCATCCAGACGAGGTAAAGTTTAGTGAAAAGCTTGAAGATGACCTTAAGAGACGTGATTTTACTGTGAACGCTTTTGCTTATGATGGTAAAAATCTAACGGACATGTTTGATGGGCTAAAGGACATGAAAGACAAAGTCTTAAGGACAGTAGGGAATCCAGACGATAGGTTTAATGAAGATGCGCTTAGAATGTTGCGAGCAGTTAGGTTTGCAGTGCAATTAGATTTTACTATTTCATCCGAAACAGCAGATAGTATTTTCAAGAATTCAAATTTAATTAAAAAAATTTCTTCAGAAAGAATCCGTGATGAATTTGTGAAAATAATTATGTCGAAAAATCCAAGTGTAGGAATTATGATGTTGGAGAAATTTGGATTACTGAAAAATATTATTCCAGAATTGGAAGAGGGGATTGGTTGTGAGCAGTCCGGTGAACATATATATGATGTATGGAATCATTTACTGCACGCACTGCAACATGCCGCAGATAAAAATTGGCCTTTAGAAATAAGGCTTGCTGCGCTATTTCATGACATTGGAAAACCTAAATCAAGAAGGCTGAGTGAAGCAGAAGGACGTGCTCTCCGTCGCTCGCAACCCATCCTGGAAGGGCAAGATTTAAAATTGTCACAGCGAAGGCCTGAAAAAGCAGGGCAGGCTTATCCTTCTGCTCCTAAAAAGAAATATACATTTTATGGTCATGAAGTTGTGGGTGCGAGAATGACAAAAAAGATTTTAGAACGATTAAAATTTTCAAATAAAGAAATTGAACTTGTGGATAAGTTGGTTCGTAATCACATGTTTTTTTCAGATACAGAATTGATTACACTTTCGGCTGTTAGAAGAATAATTGTAAAAGTTGGAAAGGAGAATATTTGGTCATTGATGAATGTCCGTGAGTGCGATAGGGTAGGGATGAGAAAGAAGGAAGCACCTTATCGTTTACGAAAATATTTTGCTATGATCGAAGAAGCCCTTCATGATCCTATCTCTGTCGGACAGCTTAAAATAAACGGTGAAGACCTGATAAAAGACACAGATATCAAGCCAGGGCGAAGAATGGGCTGGATTTTAAATGCTTTACTAGAAGAAGTATTAGATGATTCGACAAAGAATGATAAAGGACATTTGATTGATTTAGCAAATTCTATGAATATGCTTAGTGACGATGAATTAAGGACATTGGGAGAAAGAGGAAAAGAAAAGAAAGAAAAATTAGAAGAAGAAGAGGTTGAAAAATTACATAAAAGACATGGAGTATAAAATAGACCAAACAACTTATAGAAATATTTCAGAATATGGAAGAATATTAAGTGATATTATTGTTTTTATTTTGTCATTTTTTTTAGTGTATTTTATTCGAGAAAGTTTTTTTATTTCTAAAACATTACAACCAACTTCTTTTTATATATTTCAATTGCCTGTTTTGTTATTTATTTTTATTTTACTTTTTAAAGTTTACGGACTTTATGATGAAGTTTTTTATATTTCAAAATTGCGTGAAATATATTTTATCTTTAGATCTATTTTGTGGTGGACTTTATTTTTAGTTTTGTATTTTTATATTTTTCAAATTTCTTTTTCTAGAATAATTTTTATTATTTGGATTCCTGTATTTTTTTTGTTTTCTGTTGTATCCAGGATGCTGATAAAGAATTTTCAAGCGAAAATAGTTAATAAAAATAAGCTTAAAACGATAATTGGTATCATTGGTAATAAAGAAAAAGTAGAGAAATTTATTTCTGTTTTAGAAAAATATTCTTATCTTGGTTTTTGTGCTGACTTTTGTCATATATATACAAATGACATAAAAATATCGAAAGAACATGAAGCAGAAAAAATATTTTCAAAAATTGAAAAATCAGATGTGGATGAAATTTTTATTGTTGATGAAGATTTAACTTACGATATTATTTTGGATTTGATTTACAAAGTTTCAAATAAAAAAATTGTTTTTAGAATTTCTACAAATATTTTTAAATTAGCGACAGGGAATTTCGACAACGAATCATTAGGAGAAATTCCAACTCTTGATTTAAGAAAAGCAAAACCATCATTTTTTTATTTATTTATAAAAAGGCTAACGGACATCATTTTAGGAACATTCTTTTTGGTGATATTTTTGGTACCAATTTTAATTATTGCATTGATTATAAAGGTCACTTCACCAGGACCTGTATTTATAAAGCAAGAAAGGGTAGGTTATATGGGCAAAAACTTCTTTATGTATAAGTTTAGAACGATGAATAAAGATACAGCTTTATATGAAAAAGCCCCAAATACAAAGGATGATAATAGAATTACCCACTTTGGTAGAATCTTACGAAAGACCAGTCTAGATGAAATACCTCAATTCTTAAATGTGGTAATGGGGGAGATGAGTTTAGTGGGGCCAAGGCCAGAGATGCCATTTATCGTGGAAGGTTACAAACCTTGGCAAAAGAAACGACTTGAAACAAAACCAGGAGTCACTGGTTTGTGGCAAATACTAGGACGTAAAGACATTGTTCTGGCTGATAATTTAGAGTATGATTTCTATTACATAAACAATCAAAGTATTTTATTTGATTTTATTATTTTGGCAAAAACAGCTCCGGTTGTTTTTCTTAGTAAGGGTGCATATTAAAAATTAATTTGTAATTAAAAAATGAATTTAAATAAAAGGTTTTTGGTGAATTTATCTTTGACAGATATTTCTTTTGTTCTGCTAGGTCTTGCGATAGCTTTAGTCACATTTATAACTGCAGGTATTTCAATGCTATCTCTAGCTTTAGTTTCACCGGTTGTATTACTACTTGTTTATCTAAGACACAAGACAGAAGGAGAGATAGTGAAATTACCAACAATCGTATATACCATTTTAGGTGCTTTAGTTTTGCTTTCTTTTGTTAGTATTTTTAAGTCATACAATGTTCACCAATCAGTTGTGACTTTTTTGTGGTTAATCCTTTCGATAATTGCTGGTGTTGAAGCAAGTGCGATGGTAAAAGAAGAAAAAGGCTTATCAAAATTTTCAAATATTGTAATTATTACTGCAATCATCTCTGTGATCTCTGGAATTTATTTATATTTTACATTTGATGATTATTCTAATTTAAGATTTATCTCAACTTTTTTCCAGCCAAATCCATTTGCTGGATTTTTATTACTCCCACTTTCTTTTCTTTTGCCACTTTTTGTTAGTGCAATTGAAAACAAAAAAAGAATATTGTACGGAATTTTATCTACACTTGCACTTAGTGCATTTATTTTGACCGTATCACGCGGAGCGATGACTATCTTTGCTTTCGTTTGGATATTTATTTTAGCCTTAGCACTTATCAAAAAAGAATATAAAATAAAAATCTCTCATGTATTGAATGTAGTATTTATCATTGCTTTGTCTTTTGTATTGTCTGTGGTTGTTTATAAAATAAAAATGTCATATGCGCCAGCTCCTGTAGTAAACAGTGCCACAGCAAGTGATACAAACAACAATACGGGTATATTTGCTGGAGGTGCGACAAAACGGGAGGCTGTAAGTTCCAGATTCCAATATATGAAGACAGCTATTATCGCAACAAAAGATAATATGCTTTCTGGCGTAGGAATAGGAGCTTACAAAGAGGCAGAACTTAAATATCGTGATAATGTCATCTATCAAACAAATGATCCACATAATCTTTATTTAAGAATTTTTTCTGAAGTTGGAGTACTTGGAGGTTTATGTTTTCTTTCTTTGATAGTAATGCTTGGAATATTTACTTTGTACAAATTGTGGAAAAATAAATTCTCTGATTTTTCTGTTCTTGAGATTGGTCTAGTCGCTGGAACTTTCGCAATTATTTTACACAATGTTATGGAAGTCGATTGGTATTTCCCGGCAAATATGATGCTTTCTATTATCGCATTATTTGTTTTGTATTCTGTGCTAAATAAAAACAATCAAAATGTTACAGTTAAAAAAGGCGAAATGACACGAATCATTTTTATGATAGTTGGTTTCGTGGTGGCTTTTGTCTCAATCTTAATTTTCCTTGGAGACAATGCTGGAATGGACGGCCCATACCTTGCAAGAAAAAATAAAAATGAAGAAGCTGTCAGTTCATTCCAAAAAGGATTGTCTTATGATAAATATAATCCTGATGTTTTGTCTGGTTATTCAAATTATTTGCTAACTCAGTCAAAAAATATTACAGATGTTACGCAGAAAAAAGGATCATTAAATGAAGCTTTGTCATTTATGGATAGAGCTATTGCTGTGAAACCTCATGATGCTGATTTATTTAGCCAGCGTGCTGATATTTATACTGATTTAGGAAATGAAGAGCTAGCGCAAGCTGACCTAAAAAATGCAATTGAAAATAACAAAACCCTTGGATTAGATTCATACTTAAATTTGGGTTCAAGATATATGCAAGAGAAAAAATACGAAGAGACTGTCGCTGTGGTAGATAGTGCACTGAAATATTATCCAGTTGGAATATTTCAAGATACTTTTTGGGCAAATCAAGATAAAGGTATGATGAAATTCTCTGTAGTTGTTTTGGAGTCAATGAAAGCAAGCGTTTTAGAGAAATTAGGCAGAAAAGATGAAGCCAAAAAAGCTGGAAATTTGATTAAGCTTTATTAAAAGATTATCATATAGAATATGAAAATACTTGTTACAGGTGGAGCTGGTTTTATTGGCTCAAATTTCATTTATTACATTTTAAATAAGTATCCGGATTATAGAATAGTGAACTTAGACAAGCTTACTTATGCTGGCAATTTAGATAATTTAAAAGAAGTTGAATTAAAATTCAAAGATAGATATGAATTTATTAAAGGGGATATTTGTGATGAAGTATTGGTAAATAAAATAATGGTATCAGTTGATGTCATTGTTCATTTTGCAGCTGAAAGTCATGTAGATAGAAGCATAGAAAATCCTGATGAATTTTTACGAACAAATATTTTAGGAACTCACACACTATTAAAATCAGCTCTTAAAAATGGCAAGAAGAGATTTCATCATATTTCTACTGATGAAGTTTTTGGTACTTTGTCTTTAGATAATAAAGAAGAGAAGTTTGATGAAAATACTTCATATGACCCTAGAAGCCCATATTCTGCGTCTAAAGCAGCCTCAGACCATCTTGTGAGTGCCTATTATCATACTTATGGTCTTCCTGTGACGATATCAAATTGCTCGAATAACTATGGACCATTTCAGTACCCCGAAAAGATAATTCCATTATTTATATTAAATGCTTTTAAAGATAAGCCATTACCAATATATGGAAGTGGGAAGTTTATCAGAGATTATATTTATGTAGAAGATCATTGTAAGGGGATAGATTTAGTTTTACATAAAGGAAAGCTTGGAGAAAAGTATTGTTTTGGTGGAGATTCTGAAAGAAATGGAATTGAAATAGCAGATATTATTTTAAATGTTCTTAATAAGCCAGATTCATTAAAAGAATTTGTAAAAGATAGACCAGGGCACGATATGAGATATGCGATAGATTTTACAAAGGCCAAAGAAGAATTGGGTTGGATACCAGAAGTTACTTTTGAAGAGGGGATTAAAAAAACAATAGAATGGTATAAAAATAACGAAGACTGGTATAATAAATTGATATGAAATATTTAATTTTTGGTAATGGCTATTTAGGTAATAAATTTAAAGATGCTTTAAATGATGAAGCAGAAATTTCTATTGTTGATATTGGAAATATTGAAGAGATAGAAAAAATTTTAGAAGAAAAAAATCCAGAAGTTGTTATTAATTGCGCTGGAAAAACCGGTAGACCAAATATAGATTGGTGTGAAGACCACAAAGAAGAAACAATGTATTCAAATGTTGTTGGCCCTTTAGTTTTAGCAAAAGCTTGTATGGAAAATAAAGTTTTTATGGTTCACATCGGCAGTGGCTGTATTTACCAAGGAGATAATAATGGAAAAGGATTTTCTGAAGAAGATGTGCCAGATTTAAAAGACATACCAAGTTTCTATTCTTTAACAAAATTTATGTCAGAATATATGCTTAAACAATTTCCAGTACTACAGTGTCGTTTGCGTATGCCAGTTAACAATGAGAAGAATCCAAGAAATTTTATTACTAAGATAACTTCTTATGAGAATGTTATTAATACGCCTAATTCTATAACTATTATAGGTGATTTAATAAAAGCCACAGTGGAACTTGTGAATAAGAAAAAAACTGGAATTTACAATGTAACAAATCCTGGAAGTATTACTCATAAAGAAATTTTAGATAAATATAAAGAATTTGTTGATAAAGATTTTAAA
>JBAXEA010000034.1:0-7870 GCA_037140655.1 bacterium
GAGCTTTACTGACTGTGGCTTTTAGGACTTCTATGTCTGTGCCGGTGGCGCCGTTAACCAGCTTGTCATAAGATGTTTGAGTGACCAAAAGAGCTGCTTGTGCTTGATGTAACTGTGCAAAAAGATCACTTGTATTAAGTTCAGCTAATACTTGTCCAGCACTTACCTTTTTTCCTAAATCTGAATACGTATGAGAAATAGTTCCACTAGCACCAAAAGACAAAGAAACACTTTGATTTGGTGTAGTATTTCCAGTAATTGAAACTGATTCAGTAATCGGACCATTCTGTACGGTTATAAACTGATATTTAGGAGCATGCTTAAAAAAAATAAAATATATTCCGACAAAGATGATAACCAGAACACCAACAAAAACATATTTATTCTTTTTAAATAAATTAAAAACTTTATTTACATAATTCATATGCAATAATTATATCACAATTAAACTAATTTCTTTAATTCATCTTGGTATTTAGACATTACTTCCATTGAAGCAGTTTGTTGATCCATACCACCTTTTATTTTAACTTGTATTTCTTCAGCAATCTTCTTAAAAAGATCTGGATTTTTCTCCATCATCGTAATTACCATATCTATTTGAGCTTCTGGCACACCTTGAGTTCTAAGCATTTTCTTTAATAAAAAATTTTTAAACATTTTAAATAGGCGCTAGGCTTTAGGCATTAGGCACTAGCTAAATTAATTAATAAAAAATTATTCGTCTAAAATTTCAAAATCATCCCCTTCTTGCGGATTAACTTTTTTTCTACGAATAAAATAAACCGCAAATGCGGATACAGTTAATAATATAGCAAATCCTATAAAAAACAAATATGAATCACCTTCCTTTACAACTTCACTATCTGAAATACTTGCAGTCAAATCATTGTTTGTAGTATTGTCTGTAATTTCATTTTTAACAATATTATTATCTATATTATTTAAATTGGTACTTATCAATCTATTTATCGGCTTGGTATT
Organism: bacterium; assembly: GCA_037140655.1. Lineage (GTDB taxonomy): Bacteria > Patescibacteriota > Minisyncoccia > Phycocordibacterales > UBA9973 > UBA9973. The sequence continues at coordinate 985 of JBAXEA010000034.1, forward strand.
TATATTGATTTTACTTAAATTAGGATTACTATCGGAAAAACTAGATGTATAATTAAAGACTACTTCATTTGTTGGTAGCAGTAACCTTAAACTATCTTTATCTGCTAAAATAAAATTTGTTACTTTTGAAGATAAAATAATTTTATCTTTGCTTGAAATAATAGTATTTTTGGGTAAAACAAAATTTTTATTCAAAGAAGATAAAATCCACTTAGAAATATCTACTTCATGATCTCCGTCATTTGAAAGTTCAATAAAAAAATCTTTTTCGTCCCCAACTTTTGATATAGTAACAGTAAGAGGTATAACTTCAATTGTAGTTTTATTTGTTGCATTAGGTGTATCACCATATGAGTTTGAATAATACTCAAGATAAACATTATATTTACCAGGATATGAATACATGTGATAAAACTTATCAAAATTATTTACTTGTTCTTTTGTACTACCGTCACCAAAATTCCAAAAAACTTTTCCGTAATTTAATAATTCACCAGAATATCCCAAGTTATTTGACTGAAATAAAAATGGTAAATTTGCATATGCGATATTATTAGCAATAATTTTAGTTTTAATGCTAGGTATTTCTGTTTTTGTTTTTACCGTAGAAGTTACAGGTGCTACAGTATTGTTAGTATTTGAATTATTATTTTCGACTGTATTTGTATTTAAAATTGAATAATTTTGTGCACTTGGTGTAGGATTAGCTACCTTCCAAGAACCATCTGATATTCTTTGCAAACTTTTTCCATCAGTTGGATTAGCTGGGCATGAACCATTGCATTCATTTGACCCTCCCCAAGCAATCTTATCAACAACGTTACCATCAGAATCTTTTATTTGAATTGCATTTGATTCTGTTAAGGTTAAGTCTCCAATAATAATATCTGAATTTTCTTGAGATGTTTTAGAAATTAAAAAATAACTATTTGCATCAATTATTTTCTTATCAAAGTCTGTCTTAGTAACAAGAGAAGAAAAACTGCTACCACTAGCAGTTTTTCTTTGAATATACCAATCAGTTAAATTAATAGATGAACTTCCAGAATTATATAATTCAATAAATCTATTATCTGTAGGCGACAACTGAATTTCATTAAAAATAACACCTGCAAAAGCTAATTGAAAACTAGATAGAAAAAAGAAAAACATTAGTAAGACAAAAAATATCTTTTTAGACATATAGTTGTTTTTAATATTTTATAATATGGTATTATTATACCATGAGTAAAATAGATTTTTTAGCAATTGGAGACACTGTAATTGATACATTTATAAAATTAAAAGATGCTCATGTTCATTGCAACATAGACAAAGAAGGCTGTGAACTTTGCATGCGTTTTGGTTCTAAGGTTCCATATGAGGAATCAATCACCACACCAGCTGCTGGCAATAGTACGAATGCTAGTGTAGCCGTAGCAAAACTTGGACTTAAAACTGCAGTAATGACAAATATTGGAGATGATCAAAAAGGAAAAGATTGTTTGAATTCTTTTAAGAAAAATAATGTTTCAACAAAATATATCACTGTAGAAAAAAATAAATCTACAAGCCACAATTACATACTTTGGTACGATATTGATCGAACTATTTTAACAAAACATACACAATTTGATTACAAGTTTCCAAAAATAAAAGAAGTTTCTTACATATACCTAACATCTCTTGCTGAAAATTCTATTTCATATCATGCAGAAATTTTAGAATATTTAAAAAAATATTCTAAAACAAAATTAGTTTTTCAGCCTGGAACTTTTCAAATTAAATTAGGTGCTGAAAAATTAAAAGAAATTTATAATTTAACTGAAATATTTTTCTGTAACAAAGAAGAAGCAGGAAAAATATTAAATACTGAAGATAAAGATCTACTTAATCTTTCAAAAGGAATAAAAAATCTTGGTCCAAAAATTATTTTCATAACTGATGGAGAAAATGGATCATACATGTATTTTAATGATGAGCTTTGGCATATGCCTATATATCCAAATGAAATACCAATGCTTGAAGCCACTGGTGCAGGAGATGCATTTTCTTCAGCCGTAACTTGCGCTATTATGCTTGGTAAAAATCCACAAGAAGCATTCACTTGGGGTCCTGTAAATTCTATGTCTGTGGTTCGACAAATTGGTTCACAAGCTGGACTTTTAAGTCGTAAAGAAATTGAAAACTATTTAAAAAACGCACCAGAAAATTACAAAGCCGTAAAAATTAACTAAAATTTCATAAATATGTTTTTGAAGAAAAAGTAGCTCAATATTTTTTGAGACACACATAAAAATTTGCTAATTTTTTGCTGTGCTCGGCTCGTCAGCCTGCGCAAGTCTCAAAAAACATTAGCTACTTTTTCTTCTTAAAACTTTTTTTACTGCACTTTTTATAGAATCCTTATCTAAACCATAATATTTAAAAAGTTCTTCAGGTGTTCCTGATTGTCCAAATTTATCATGTACTCCGATAAATTCTATCGGCACAGGAAAATTCTCTGCAACAATTTCTGAGATCAAAGAACCCATACCACCTGAAACTTGATGTTCTTCAACTGTGACTAATGCTTTAGTTTCTTTTGCTAAGTTTAAAATTGCATCCTTGCCTACAGGCTTTACTGACGCCAAATTTAATACTTTTGTTTTTATTCCTTCTGCCTCTAATTCCTTAGCTGCTAACAATGACTGATATAATAATGTACCAGTAGCAATAATTCCAACTTGTGCAATTCCAACTTCTGGCATCCAATAAATTTCTGATTTACCAATTTCAAATGGGGTTTCGTTAGTTGTTATGACTGGAGTTTTTTCTCTGTGCAATCTCAAATAGGCTGGACCTTTTGTTTTTGAAAGTGCTAATGTTGCTTTCTCTGCTTCTATAGAATCACACGGAGAAAATACATCCATATTTGGCATCACTCGCATAAGTGCAATATCTTCCAACGCTTGATGACTTCCTCCATCTGCACCAACAGAAACACCCGCATGACTTCCGACTATTACAACCTTTCTGTCATTATATGCAATTGTTGTTCTTATTTGTTCCCAATTTCTTCCAGGTGAAAAAATCGCATATGAAGAACAAAATGGAATTTTTCCCATTGCAGAAAGTCCTGAAGCTGTAGTGACTAAATTTTGTTCAGCTATTCCTGTTTGAATAAATCTTTCAGGAAACCTATCGGCAAATAAATTCATCTGTGTACTTTCAGTTAGATCAGCACACAAACCAACAATATTTTTATCTTGTTCACCGGCAGATAATAAACCAAGCCCAAAACCTTTCCGCGTTGGAATTTGCTCAACATCAGCATTAAAAATTTTTGAATTCAATTTTAATTTTGGGTTTAACATTTTAAATTATTGGTCTAAATTCTTTTAATTCTTTTATAGCCATTTCCCCCTCTTCTCTTGTTGGAGCTTTTCCATGCCAATGATAGTCTCTTTCAAATTTCTTCACACCTTTCCCTGGCACAGTATGCGCAATTATTATTACTGGTTTATTATACATGGCTTGAGCTTCTTCCACTGCTTCATTTAATGCTTTAAAGTCATGACCGTACACATCTATCACATGCCAATTAAAAGCTTTCAATTTATCATTTAATGGTTCAAGTGGCATTATTTTTTCTGTAATACCTTCAATTTGAATATTATTTCTATCAATTATCGCAATCAGATTTCCTAATTTATTTTTTCCTGCCAACATCAGTGCTTCCCAATTGTTTCCTTCGTCGAGTTCCCCATCACCCAAAAAACAATAAAAATATTTATCTGAATTTTTATTGCCATTTATTTTATCAGCTAATGCCATACCAACAGCTTGAGAAAGTCCTTCACCGAGTGGACCAGAAGAATTTTCAATAATAGGTAAAAATTCTCGATGTGGATGACCTTGTAATCTTGATCCAAATTTTCTCAAAGTCTTTAATTCTTCCACAGGAAAATATCCTGCATGCGCCATCGATGCATAAAGCACGGGACAAATATGCCCATTTGAAAGCACTAATCTATCACGATCTTCCCAGATAGGATTCTTAGGATCATGTCGTAAAATATGAAAATAAAAAATAGTAAAAATATCTGCCATACCGAGTGCTCCGGCTGTATGCCCACTACCGGCTTCAACTAACATTTCTATAATACTTTGACGGATGTCATTTGCTTTTATTTCTAAATCTTTAGTTTTAGCTTCTGATAAGAATGCCATTTAAAATAATTATATCACACTTTCTAAATCAGAAATTGTTGCTCTTATATCTTCTGACTTTAAAATTACTGAACCGGCAATCAAACGCTCTGCCCCTGCTTCGGCTATTTTTTGTGCAGTATCGAAATTTACTCCACCGTCGACTGAAATAATTAAATCATTATATTTATCTTTTAAAGTTTTTATTTGGAGCAAAACTTTTTCATCAAAATCTTGTCCTTGAAAACCTATATTCTCTATTCCCATGCATTGAATAAAATCAACATAATTTACTAAAGGAAAAACTTTTCCTACTGGTGTTTTTGTATTTATGGCCACACCTATTTGTATGGCATCTCTTATATACACATCCATTCCTTCTAGGAAATGTTTAAATTCTTCTATGTCACCCACGGCTTCCAAATGAAAAACAATTCTTTTTGGAGAAAGCTTAGTGTAAATATCAAAATTTTGTACTGCATCTGCTACCATCAAATCAAGTTCAAAATCTAAATCTTCCCAAAATGGCATTCCTTCTTCTTCATTCATTATTTTTAGGAAATTAAAATCTTCAAAACTACCAGTGGAGAATGGCCAGCTTCTTGAATTTACAAAAATTCCATCACAGATATCTATCTGAACGACAGGTACGATACCACGAAAAAGTGACACTTTGTCTTTCAAATCTTCATAATTTTTTGGCAATATTGCAGGTATTATATCTATCATTAAAATTTATTTATTCTTCTAATATGTCTTTCGTCACCAGAAAATTTTGTATTTAAGAAAAGTTCAATAGCAAATTTTGCTTCGTCTTCAGTAACAAAACGCGCACCTATCGATAAAATATTTGCATCATTATGTTCACGTGCAAGTTTTACAATTTCAAAAGTATCAGAACTTGTTCGTCCTGTAATATCAACAGCCGTAACTGGTTCTTTTGGTCCGTAGAATTCCATAGCTCGTACACCAGCCGTTCTGTTTGCACACATAGCTTCACCTTGTCCACTACCTCCTAAAATAATTCCAAAACTTCCTTTATCGTTTACAACTGATTCTGCAACTTGTTTTATATAATCAGGAAAATCATCACTTTCAACATAATTAAATGCTCCTAAATCTTGAACTTCAAAACCAAGTTCAGCTAAGTAAACTTTTAATTTTTCTTTTAATTCAAATCCTGTATGATCTGTGCCAATATATATTTTCATCCCATTATAAATTTAAATTAATAATATTTTATCTTTTTATACTTACCGTTGAATTTATAACGGGACAAGTAAATTTATTATATCACACAAAACAAACACAACAATCAACGAAAAAGGTCATTGCTTATTCAGTAATGACCTTATGTTCTTTTTTGTTTTTAAAAAGATTAGCTAAAATAATCCTATAATTTTCAGTAAGTATATAAATACTTTCATGTTCATTCCCACTACTTTGTTCAATAATATAATTATCACAAAGAAAAATATAAGCTTCTAAATCAACATCAAAATTTTTAGATACACCTAGGAAAATATAAGAGTACTCTTCATCTTTGTAGGTCATTCCTGCGTCGTCCCAAATTCTTTCGAAATGGTAGACTAATTCCCTATTTTCAAAATAGAGATAATAAAGAACGTTTACAACATTGCATAAATTACTTTCTTCCATTTTACTATGTTTTTAAAAAGCATAGCATAATGTTTTCAAATGTCTATTTTATCGTCTTGCCGGTTTTAATAACATGGTCAACTAGCGTATGAGTGTACCCCATTTCATTGTCATACCAGCCCATAACTTTTACCAAATTTCCTCCGACGACACGAGTCATTTTCAAGTCTGCAATCGATGCATGTGACTCACCCAAAATGTCTGATGAAACTAAAGCTTCATCGGTAACTGAAAATATTCTACTCCATTTTGGATCAGCTGATGCTTTCAATAAAATATTATTCACTTCTTCAGCAGTAGTGTCTCTCTTTGCAATAAATGTAATATCTACGATTGATCCAGCTGGCACAGGTACTCGCATTGATATACCATCAAATAATCCATCTAAATCTTTAAATACTTTTGCCACAGCAATAGCCGCACCAGTAGATGAAGGTACGATATTTTGTGCAGCAGCTCTACCCTCCCTGAAATCTTTTTTATTTGGACCATCGACGATTCCTTGTGAAGCTGTATATCCATGAACTGTATTTAATAATGCTTTTTCAATACCTAATGCTTCATGTAAAATTCCGATCAACGGACTAGCTGCATTTGTAGTACAAGATGCATTTGAAGTTATATCTGTTGTTCCGAATTTGTCTTCATTGATTGCAAGTAAAATAGTTTCACCTTTTATACTTTCATCTTCTCCTTTTTTAGCGGGAGCTGAAATTACCACTTTCTTTGCACCTGCTTTTATATGAGCATTCGCTTTGTCATAAGTAACAAATAGTCCAGTAGATTCAACCACAACATCAATATCTAAATCTTTCCAAGGAAGTGTCGAAGGGTCTTTGATGGCTAAAACTTTCACTACTTTTTCATCTATAATAATTTCTTGTCCATTTGAGCCGACAGCATGAGTCCAGTTTCTATAAACTGTATCGTGCTTTAAAAGATATGCCATGTTTGCAACATCACCTAAATCATTTACAGCTACAATCTCTATTTCAGGATTATCCCAAGCTATTTTTAAGAAAGCTCTACCAATGCGACCAAAACCATTAATACCAAC
>JBAXEA010000035.1:0-7815 GCA_037140655.1 bacterium
TTTCGAATAGGACTTTTCAATCCTCCGAGCTGTCAGTTGCCTACTATTGTACCAACACAAAATGTCCGGCCAAGAATGAAAGATTCTTAGAACATTTTATTTCGGTTTTTGAAATTTATGAATTAGGTCCAAAAATTTTACGACGATTTAAAGATGAAGGACTTATCACAGATGCTGCAGATATTTTTACACTAGAGAAAGATGATATTGCTCCGCTCGAAAGATTTGGTGAAAAATCAGCTGAGAATATAATTAAAGAAATTAATTTAAAGAAAAAAATTCCATTAGGTAAATTTCTTTGGGCCTTGGGTATTCTCCATGTAGGGCAGGAGACAGCCAGGGATTTAGCGACGAACTTTGGCACTTTAGAAAAATTAATGAAGGCCAAACAGTCTGACCTAGACCAAATAGAAAATATTGGTCCAGCCGTTTGTGCTAGTGTCATAAATTATTTTAATGATAAAAGTAATTTAGTCTTCATTGATAAATTGCTAGCCAGTGGAGTAGTGATAGAAAAAGCGGATAAGAAAAAAGAAGGCAAATTTACTGGTATGACATTTGTTTTGACGGGCACACTTTCTTCAATGTCTCGCGAACTTGCTAAAGAAAAAATAATAAATCATGGTGGCAAAGTTTCCGGTTCAGTTTCAGGCAATACTTCATATGTCTTAGTGGGGGAAGAACCAGGCAGTAAGTTGAAAGATGCGCAAAAATTAGGTGTAAAAATAATTTACGAGAAAGAATTTTTAGATATGATATAATCAAAGTCCAATGAAGAAAAATATTAAAGTTGTAACAATTTTTATAGGATGTATGCTTTTCCGTCTTTTACCACTTCGTGCACCGAATGTGGAGCCTATTATGGCTTCCATTATGCCTATAAGCCGTAAATTCGGGGTTTTGTTTACTTTCTTGTTTGGATTCTTGTCTATCTTTTTATTTGACCTTATAACGCATTTTGGCTCTTGGACATGGATTGCCGGATTGACTTATGGAGCTATCGGAGCTGTATCGTATTTATATTTTAATAAGTTCCAAGCATCTCGAAAGAATTTTGTTCTCTTTGCAATTTTTGCCACAATCATTTTTGATTTGATCACTGGCGTCATGTTCGCGCCAATGTTCCATGAGACGATGTTGACCGCATTTATGCTTCAGATTCCATTCACCGCTCTTCATCTCGCCGGCAATATCGGTTTTGCCTTAACTCTTTCTCCGGTATTAAATATGTGGCTAGCCAAAGAATATGTTGCTAAAACAAATTCATCTCTTGTTGGTTTAAAAAGAGTATAAAAAATCTTATCAGAGAATAAGTATTTAGTACTTATAAGTCAGACACTTTGTAAGGTTATTCTATCTTTTTAGAAGAATTATAAATTAATCAGATTAGATTTTGTGATCTTCAACAAATTTTTTGAAATTTTCTGTGTCTTGCTTAGAACCTAATATATGGATTTGTTCTGTATTAAAAACCCTATACATATGACCAAATTGGAATAATCCATACCTGTCGTTATTTACAAACGCGTCATAGTTTTCATCATCTTTAGCAGTAGCAACATCTGATGTTTTAAGATAACTTGGATTTTTTATATCAAGCAATACGGTATATTCATATTCACCCGGATATAGATTCCTAATCTTAGAATAATCTTGGCCAAAGAAAAAACCTTTTGCATTTTTTATAGTATAGAGATGTTTAGATTGGCCAAACATTTCTTTTGAAAAACTACTATTTTTGAAATTATTTGGGCTGACATGATAAACAATATCCTTTACTTTACTTTCAGGAAATACTTTGTCTAAATATTCAGAATATTGTTCTTTCGTGCCAACTTTTGTAAGTTCTGGATTTTGCTCAAAAACAAAATCAACACCTTCTTTTATTTTAGGTTCTTTTACTTTAGTTTCTTGCGTTATTTTTATTGATCCCTCCATATGCAAATTATATCTTAAATAACAATATTTGGAATCCGTGTTTGTTTACCATGGATATTTTCTGCGGAGGCGGAGAGATTCGAACTCTCGGTGGGTTTCCCCACACAGACTTTCCAGGTCTGCGCACTAGACCGCTATGCGACGCCTCCGTACTATCTAATTTACCTTATTTAAGCAAAAAAAGAAAATGCCAACTTTTTTAAGTGTGTTATTATGAGTTTGTGAAAAAAGTAATTGTTTTAAATAAAAAAGAAGGGGAGACACCGCTTCAATCTTTGGAGAAATTTCGAGCTAAGAATTCGGAGTATTTAGGGTTGCCTATGACTTATGCTGGACGGCTGGATCCGATGGCAAGTGGGGTGATGCTAGTGCTTGCCGGCGAGGAAACAAAAAACAAAGAAAAATATTTGAACTTGGACAAAGAATATGATTTTGAAATTCTTTTTGGTTTTAATACAGATACTTATGACATTTTAGGAAAAGTTGGCCCTAAGAGAGATATAGGGCCGAGCCCTATATCTCTCTTAGGGCTAGGGATTGAAAAAGAATTAAAAAATTTTAAAGGAAAAATTTTACAAAAGTATCCAATGTATTCTTCGCGCACAGTGAAAGGCAAACCACTTTGGCTTTCGGCCAGGGAAGGTGAGAGTGTGGAGATACCAGAAAGAGAAGTAAATATCAAAAGTTTAAAATTAATTAAAATTCGTAAAATTAAAAAAGAAAAACTTTTACAAAATATTGAAAAAAGAATTTTGAAAGTTGGCGGAGATTTTCGCCAAAAAGAAATTATAAAAATTTGGCAAAAGAATTTAAAGGATAAAAAAACGCCAGACGTGCTGTGTATTGCTAGTTTAAAAGTTAAATGTAGTAGTGGTACTTATGTCCGAAGTATTGCACATTCATTAGGTGAAAAGCTTGGGACAGGGGCGCTAGCGTATGCAATCAAAAGGACAAAAGTTGGAAAATATGTGCTATAATCTAAGCACAAAATTATGTTAAATACCGACAAAATAAGAGCCAATTTTAATATATTAAATGGAAAAGATGGTAAAAACCCGATCTATTTTGATAGTGCCTGTATGAGCTTGAAACCAAAATGCGTCGTGGATGCAATGAATGAATATTATAATTCATATCCAGCTTGTGCTGGCCGTAGTACACATAAATTAGGAGATAAGGCTACAAAAAAAGTAAAAGAGGCAAGAGGTTTGGTTGCAAAATTTATAAATGCTAAAGATGAGAAAGAAATAATCTTTACACGTAATACAACTGAGGGAATAAATCTTTTAGCTAACTCTTTTAATTTGAAAAAAGGTGACATTGTTTTAATAACTGACAAAGAACATAATTCTAATTTAATTCCTTGGTTAGTTCTAAGAGATAAGATCGGAATCGTTGTAAAAATTATTCCAAGTAATGTTGATAATACTTTTAATTTAGATAATTTTAAAGATTTAGTTGTTGGTGCAAAATTAGTTTCAATTGTTCACACCTCGAATTTGGATGGCGTGACAAATCCTGCGAAAGAAATTATTAAAATCGCACATGATGCAGGAGCTTTGGTCTTTCTTGATGTGGCTCAAAGTATCGCTCATCAGAAGATTGATGTCAGAGATTTAGATGTAGATTTCATGGCTTTCTCAGGACACAAGATGATGGGTCCGACTGGTACTGGAGTATTTTATGGAAAATATAAATTACTAGAAAATTTGCAATCATTCCTTGTTGGAGGGGATACTGTTCTTCGTTCCACTTATGATAGTTATGAATTTTTACCAGTGCCAGATAAATTTGAAGCTGGTTTACAAGACTATGCAGGAATTATTGGCTTAGGTGAAGCAGTGAAATATTTAAGTCAGTTTGATTATAAGGATATACAGAAACATGAGTTTGAATTAAATGATTACATAACAAAAGAATTACAAAAAATTCCACAAATAAAAATAATTGGTCCAGCTGATGCGTCACTTCGTTCTGGTGTAATTAGTTTTTATATTGAAAATACTGATATGCATAAATTTGCAATTATGCTCGACGAGATGGCATTCATTGAAATTCGTTCTGGGCAACATTGCGTGCACTCATGGTTTAGTGATAAAAAGATTTATAATTCTGCTCGTGTTTCTTTGTATGTATATAACACAATGGAAGAAGCAGAAAGTTTCATTACTAATTTAAATAAAATAATTAAAATAATATAATATGCCTTGTTTAATATCATTGATAGTTTTCGGAATAATGGGAATCTTTAGTGCTTCACAGAGAGCGCTTGCAAAAGAAGCTTTTGATTGTGTTTTTCGTCGAGTAACTTTTCGTCCATGTAATACTGGTTTTCAAGAAAAAGTAAAAGGTAAACTTTTAGCAAAGGTTATAAAGCGTTCGACATTTCTTGCAAAAGTTTTGAATAAATATTATGAAATTTTTTCTTGGATTTTCTTTATTTTGATGATGGGTAGCACTATCTGGATGTTCCGAGGAATTTATAATTATTATGTTTTTGGATCTTGTAATGGTCTTAATGCTTCTGGTTTTTGTGCATTTGATCCAAAAGGAGATAATAATAAAGTAACAGCATTAGGAGATAGTTCTACTTGTGGTGTTGTTCCAAAAACAGAGCAAACTGTAACATTAAAAGATGTTGATTTGTCTTCTTTCCCAACACAAAATGTCGGTTCGAAAGACACTGTCGTATTTATCGGTTGTTATGCTTGTGATTATTCTCGTAAAGCATATCCAGATATTCAGAAGCTTGTAAAAAATAAAAATGCTAATTATGTTTTTGCGCACTATCCAGCAAAAGGGAATACTACATTTCTAGCACAGGCAGGGTACTGTGTTGCGAAAGATTATAAAGATAAATATTGGGATTTTAACAGTTATTTATTTAGTGCTGATAAAAATTATGTTTTAGATCCAGCTAACTTAAATACCATTTTAGCTAAATTTAATTTTGATGTTAAAAAAGTTGATGATTGTGCTAATAGCCCAGAAACAAAAACAGCCGTAGAAAATCAAGTGAAAGAATTAAATAAAACAAATATGTATGGTACACCTACGATATTTATAAACGATAAAGCTTTTGTCGGACCAAAACCATATCGAGTTTATCGTAGTGCAATTAATAAATTTATTTTCTTTTAGTAGTCGAAATTATTAATTATTTTTTTTAAAAAAATATGAAAGGATATAAAGGAAGCATAGAAAAAGATACAATCGAAAATGAAAATTTTCGCAAAGTTTTATATACAGCACAGCATTGCCAATTAGTTTTGATGAGTTTAAAACCATTAGAAGAAATCGGTATGGAAGTGCATACAGACAATGATCAATTTTTCCGTTTTGAAAAAGGCAATGGAAAAGTTTTTATTGATGGCAATGTTTATGATGTCACCGATGGCGATGCTGTCATTGTACCATCAGGTGCAGAGCATAATGTAGTGAATACTTCCGCAACAGAGAGTTTGAAATTATATACAATTTATTCTCCAGCCCACCATCAAGACGGGGTAGTCAGATTAACTAAAGCTGAAGCTGAAGCCGACGGTCCAGAATTCGACGGAAAAACAACTGAATAAAAATTATGAAAACCCCATAGGCCTTGCCTATGGGGTTTTTGTTTTAAAGACAAAAATATTTGAATATAGTAAAATACATATATGATTTTATCAGCCATATTTACGATTATTGGGCTTTCGCTTTTTGAAACTATTTCATCTGTAGACAATGCTATTATTAATGCCGAAGTATTAGATACGATGGGCGCTAAGGCTCGCAAATGGTTTCTTTTATGGGGTTTAATAATTGCTGTGTTTGTCGTGCGAGGAGTATTACCTTGGGCTATTGTTTGGGGCTTTAATCCTTCACTTGGACCGATTCAAGCATTCACCGCAGCTTTTTCAGGCGACATCGCCGTTAAGCATTCGATTGAACAATCCGCTCCGATTTTACTTATCGCTGGTGGAATCTTTTTAGTATTTTTATTTTTACATTGGTTGTTTTTAGAAGACAAAAGATTTGGCTTACCAAGAACTGAAAAATTTTTCATGACTCGAGGTGTATGGTTTTATGCAGTTGTTTCTATTATCCTTACTGTCATTTCTTATTTTGCAATTAAGCATAACAGCATGATGGCATTCGGAGCTATAGTTGGTTCTACTTTATTTTTCATTACACATGGTTTTAAGCAAAGTGCGGAAGCAGAAGAAAAGAAATTGAAAAGCAGTGCAAAGTCTGACTTGAGCAAACTTTTGTTTTTGGAAATTATCGATGCGACATTTTCTGTCGATGGAGTGCTCGGAGCTTTCGCTTTCACATTATCTGTGCCACTTATTTTGATAGGGAATGGCTTGGGTGCAATAATGGTGCGCCAGCTGACGATAGGTAATATCGAAAGAATTAAAAAATATGTGTATTTAAAAAATGGTGCAATGTATTCAATTCTTGTGCTTGGTATTATTATGATTTTGCATAGTTTTGGTGTAAAAGTTCCTGAATATGTGTCACCACTAGCAACATTTATAATAATAGGATTTTTCTTCTGGAAGTCGCATATTCATATTAAATATGTTAATAAAATTTAAAAATGGAAAAATTTAAAGAAGAATACAAAAAATTAAATAAAGAGCAAAAGGATGCAGTGGATTCTATCGATGGGCCAGTGATGGTCGTCGCAGGGCCGGGAACGGGCAAGACGCAGATACTAGCACTTCGCATTGCGAATATACTAGAGAAGACTGATACAGGAGCGGATGGCATTTTGTGTTTAACTTTTACGAATTCTGGCGTGCATGCGATGCGAGATAGATTACGAAAATATATTGGTCCGACAGGATCGAAAGTAAATGTTTCTACATTTCATAGTTTCGGCATGAAAATTATTGAAGAATTTTATGCTGTGCTTGATTTAGAGACAATGCCGAAATTGATGGACGAGACAGAATCTATCGCTCTTTGTGATGCAATTTTAAATGATAATCCTTGGGAGCATATCAGCCCACGCTCAGATACAGGCCGACATTTCAGAGATTTGAAATCTCTAATTTCTTTATTTAAGCGCGAAGGTATAACAGCTCCAGATTTTTTAATTCAAATTGAGAGAGATATTGATCATTTGCAAAATAGTGAAGAAAGTATTTCGACCCGTGGTGAAAGCAAAGGTCAATTAAAAAAAGATGTCATTCGAAAAATAGAAAGTTTGAATCGTAGTCGGGAAGTCGTGAAGTTTTTTGAAATGTATGAGATGGCGAAAAAGGAAAAGAATGTATTGGACTATGATGATGTTTTAGAATATGCGGTGAAAATTGTCGAAGAATCAGAAGATGCCGGAGCTAGTATCCGAGAAAGATATTTATATGTTTTGATTGACGAGCATCAAGATTCATCGGGTGTGCAGAATGATTTTTTGAAAAAAGTTTGGGCTGATACGGAGAAGCCAAATATTTTTGTGGTGGGGGATGATCGTCAGCTTATCTATGGTTTCGGTGGTGCTTCGCTTTCATATTTTGAAGGATTTAAGCATAGTTTCGGCAAGGCCAAGCTTATCACATTGATAGATAATTATCGTTCCACACAGGTTATTCTAGATTCTTCACATTTATTACTTGAAAGTACTTTAACGAAAGATAAATTAATTAGTCATCATAAGGGGTCGCATCCTTTGAAATTAATTGAATGTGATTATCCACGCGACGAAATTATCGCTTGTGGTTTAGATATTAAGGAAAAGATAAAAAGCGGCGTAGATATTAATGATTGCGCAATCCTCGTGCCGAAAAATAAACAGGCTCGCAGTGCTATCGCTGTTCTTTCTGACATGGGTTTGCAAGTTTCAGGACGTGACACTTTGCGACTTTTTGATTCGGTGGAATTTCAATCATT
>JBAXEA010000036.1:0-7588 GCA_037140655.1 bacterium
AATAAGAGGGGTTAATAAGTCTGAAACCAACGCTGTTACAACGGAGCCAAAAGCTACACCAATCACTATACCAACAGCCAGATCGACAACATTTCCTCTAAGTAAAAATTGTTTAAATTCTTTTAACATGTTTTTGTTATTAGCTAGTAATATATACCTATATTATACGCTTCCAGTGGGATAAGGGAAAACAAAGTCTAACTTCCTACTTGGGTATAAAAATAACCCTATATTGTTAGGGTTATTTTCCTCGGCTCGCGATGGTGGGGGATTTTCGAAAGATTGATTGGAATAGTGAGTATCCGTATCCAACTCTTGCGTTGAAAGATATTAAAAGTTTGTTGGCTTAGTTTTGTACAAAAAGAAAAAGACCACCGATAAATATCGATGGTATTAAAATTTTTGATAACAGGTTGTCTTAAGTGCCTCTACTGTAATTTTGCTTCCAAAATCTATAAGAAGCACCCTTCTTACTCCTTCGTCATGAAATATCGCATATTGTTTTGAGAGACATGTCTCTGTCCTGGGAATAATATATGGGAACAACCTAAATGATCCTCTAGGAATATCTTTTTTTGTGGCTCCTTCACCTCGAGGTTGTAATATCACAATCCCATTTAGTAAGCACTTCGAAGCGGGTTTAATGCGATTGTCATGTGGATACTCGACTGAATAAGTATACTCCCGAAGATTTGCCATCACTCCACAAAGAGTGATTCCCCCCAATATGCGAAGGAGAGATTTATCTTTTTGATCTCTGGAAAGTTTGATCTTTCCTGAAAGAAAGCCAATAAACCAAATAAGTGCTTTTAGTGGGCGGATTCTTGCAAACTTAACTGCATGAGATTTTGTGAGAAGAACAATCCTAGAATTTCCGTAAAGAACTTTCAAATCTACCTCCTTTCTAAAGGGTTGATTAATTTAGAATCAAATTACACCAACTTTAGAAAAAGTCTAGTCAAATTCATTAAGTATTGTTTTAGGTAAAAAGAAAAACCACAGATCCTTTCGGGCCGGTGGTTTAGACATTCAATGTTTCCTTAATGAGGTGGATTGTGGATATATTGCCATAATCAGCAATTCTGATTTTGCCATCTGGATGACGACAAAATTGTCTCGCCGTATTAAGTTCCGCCTCTCTGTACTCACTGCTTTTGTAGTTAGGAAACTCCTTTTCGATTTCCTTCTCTGAGACAGCGGATCCTCGTAATTGTATAATCACATGACCTTTTAGGAATTGCTTCGACGTTGGCATTACGTGAATATTTTTATCTTCCTGAAAATAAGTATACTCATTGCGGTTTGACATCAGCCCAGCAAACAAATCATTGAATAAGGCAGTTTTCCAGCCAGGTCCATATTTTATTATGAACCGTCCACGTAATCTTTTGGAAAATGGTAGAACAAAGAAACGAGAAACGAATCTAACTAAACGAATCTTTCCAATTTTAATTGCATGATTTCCTGTAAGTAAAACAATCCTTTTGCTTCCAAATGAGATTTTCACAGAGTTACTCCTTTCTAATGTTGTGTTGAGGGTTGTGTCAAAGAAATTCTGGATAAGACAATACAATATGTTTTATAAAAAGTCCATTAAGTTAAAGGCTCGAACGTTCCATTTGGGTACAAAAATAACCCTATATAATTAGGGATATTTTACTGGGCTCCGCACCTGGGACGATGTTCGAAACGCCATCATTGAACAGGGAAGTTGTTAAAATCCGTTGAACTGTATAGGTTTTAAAAGATATCGTCAGTATCGTAAATAAGATTAATGTTTTTGTGACACTGACGATACTTACGGTAATTTTGGCGATTGAAATACTACAAGCTAAACACTTTTTTGATTTGTAGTGCTACATCCTCAGGTTCTAATATGTATTATCTACTCTTAAGTAATTCATTTCTTTAACTTCTCCGACTTCAGAATTCATTCTATATTTCAACATGCTTTTCTTAATGTCGTTTTCAGAAAAATCAAGGTTTCTTTTTGTTGGTTTGTGTAGAAGTCTGTGTTCGGTTTTGTTTCTTCTTAGTCTTTCATCTATATTGGCTTCAAGTTCAACGTAATAAACATCAGCGCCTTTGTCTTTAAAAATCTTTGATACACTCTCTAGGTAATCCCAGTCCTCCTTATCATTAAATGCCCATATATAAGTGAATATCAGACCCTCCAGCTCACTAGATGCTACCTCTTTAAATATTTCGTTCCTAAAAAGTCTTACTAGTCTTTTTCCAGATGGAGTTCCGTAACTAAAGAAGTTTGCGACTAACTCGATTGTCATATGGTTGTGAAAGAGTTTCAAACCAGTTATTTTTTCTAGTTCATGTCCAACAGTCATTTTTCCTACGGCCTGTGGTCCAAATATGATAATGAGTTTCATTGCGAAAGTATATCAAACTTAAGAAGTGTCGTCAGTGTTTTTATTTTTGCAATACGGCAGTAATGTTGAAGATGTGTCGAACCTTTCAGCAATAGGGTTTGTGTTTGTATGGATTTTATGTTTTAATTGTGTGGATTAAATGCTATGTATATCATTGCAACAATTTCAAGAAAACAGAGCGGTACAGATGCTGTAAAGCATATTATAAATGCGGGGGCCAATGTGCTTCGTTATAATTTTGCTTACGGAGAGGTAGGTGAAACACTGGATGCGATAAAAAAAGATAGAGCAATAATAAAAGCTTTAAAGGTGGCCAATAAGGTATTCATAATGGCTGATCTGCCAGGATCAAAAATAAGGCTAGGTAAGATTGAAAATGATGAACTATTTGTTGGCGTTGGTGATGAAGTATGCTTTATGGGACAAGGAGGAAATTTTAATGATTGTACTGCAACTGTTCCCGTGAACACAAAAAAACTTGGACTACTGGTTAAAAACAATTCTATCATCACTATAGGTGATGGCGAGATTGCTTTAAGGGTTAGTAAAGTTATTGATGATAATTCTTTTGTTGCGACTGTGTTGAATTCTGGCACAATAATTTCACATAAAGCACTTAATGTTGGCGGAGGAATAGATTCCTTGGATCATCTCAGTCAGATGCGTAATTATTTTGATGTAGTGGCCGAAATTAAGCCAGATTGGGTCGCTTTATCTTTTGTTTCAGATGATAAATATGTAGCGATGGTTAGAAGTGAATTAAATAGTTTAAATCCAAAATGGAATCCTAAAATTGTTTCAAAAATTGAATCTCCTGCTGCAGTTAAGAATATAAATAAAATCATCAATAGTACAGATATGGTAATTGTTGCTAGAGGTGATCTTGGGTTAAGTTGTGATATATCTAAGTTGGGAATCTATCAGAAGCAAATCATTTCTTTGGCAAATGAAATGGGTAAAAAGGTTTTTGTATCAACTCAGGTATTAAACAGTATCTTATCGGCATATGTTCCTCACCGTTCTGAAGTTTTAGATGTGACGAATATATTTCTTGATGGTGCTGATGGAGTAATGTTGGTTGATGAAATTGTTAAGAATACTGAACCACAAAGAGCTGTTTTATTTATTAAGGAAGTTGCAAAACAAGTTAAAAAATATATTAATCATGGAAAAAATAGATAAGTTAATTAAATTGGTGGATTTTAGTGGAAATGATAGTTTCCGACATTATGATGCGGCCAAAAAAGCCATGTTTCATAAAAAGAACTTTACTTCCTTTTTAGCTGGTAAATATTCTAGTGTCAAACCTATATGTGTTGAGATTGTCCCTTCACTCGATTGCAATTTCATGTGTCCAAATTGTACTTATGCCCAAAACAAATCAAAATTAAATAAAGGCCTTAGTGCAAGATTCTTAACTAAGAAAGTCTTTAATAGAATGATGAAGGAACTAGAGTCATTTGATGTTAAATCGGTTATATTTACTGGTGGAGGAGAACCTGCAATGAATCCTAATCTCATTGAGTATATGAAGGTTGCATCCAAGAAGTTTGATGTTGGTTTGTATACGAATGGGTTACTTTGGGATGAGGAAAAGATTGAAAAGGTTCTTCGCCTTAATCCAGCTTTTGTTCGTATTAGTATCAATGCTGGAACAAGTGATGTGCATAGTAAGGTTTTTGGATATAACAACAAAATATTGAATACAGGAGAAATTTTTGAAAAAGTAAAGAACAATATAATTAAGTTTGGTGAAAAGAAAAAAGAACTCGGGGTAAATACCTTAATTGGACTTGGTATTATAATTAATGAAAAAAATTATGCCGATATCTCCAATATCTTTTCATTAGTAGATGAATTAAATACTAAAAGTAATTGTGGAATTGATTATGCTGCATTTAGGCCAGAGGTGTACTACTTTGGAAGTAATTTAGAGGCTTGTAAAATACAGCCTAATGCTGGTATTTTCAAAAAAATAAAACTAGATAGTTTTATCAAAAAGTATAAAAAAAGTAACGTAGAATTGATTTTTAATGAAGAGGGATTTAGGAGTCTATCGAAACCGTACAAGGAAGAAAAGAACATTGCTGCATCTTGGTCTGTTAGCTTCAATTATGATGGCAAGTTGTATTTTACATCGGAACACAATGGAATGGAGTCTTATTATATTGGCGATATTATGAAAACCAGCCTGGTTGAAATTTGGAAGGGAAAACATAGAATGAATCTGTTAAATTCAGCGACAACCTTACCAAATTTCAAATTGAAGTCGCTCAATGAGCTTTTGTTTGAAATAAAAAAACTTGGTAAGTTTTCTAGAAATGAAATATCTGAGTTTTATAAAAAATATAAAGGAGATAAGGAATCAGTGCATAATAATTTTATTTAAACCACTGTGAAATCAAAGAATATTAGATCAGAAATAGTAACCCTTCAGGAGGATCTTAAAAAGATTCCAAGCTATCTTTTCACCGTTATTAAGGGTCAGGAAGAAGATATTATTCCAGGTTTTTCAGACTTAGATTTAAGGATTGTTGTTGATACTGATTCTATAGAAGAACTGAATAAGATTAATGAAATCTTACTTAATGGCTATAAAAAGATAATAAAAAAATCAAAGGTGAAATTTCGTATGTTTGAACATCCTCCTTTGATATTGAACTATAAGTTATTGAAGAAAGGCTTGGGTAATGCAAATGAAATTTCAACCTGGTATTTTATGGGAGGTAAGACTAGTATCTTTACTGAGATAAAAAAACTTTACTTAGGTAGTAACTTTTCAATAAGTGACGAGAAGCGTTTTCGTGGCGTTCTTGCCAACAAAGAAAATTACAATGTTGAAGGGGAATTATTCTATGATTTTATTGATGTAAACACTCAGAAGAAATATTTTCTTGCGTGGCATTATTACTCGACTTCGGTTTATGTTTTCATGAGCTTGTATTTGAAAAAAAGATTAAGTGGAAAATCTCAAGGATTGAGAATGACAAAGAAGTATTTTCCTAATCTGGTATATGCCAATAAAAATAAGTTACTTAAGAGTGTTATCGATAAGGATGTTGGTGTCTCAGATTTTCAACGCAACTTGATGAAAGATTGGTATTTTATTTCTGAAGCAGTTGGTAAGGAAAATAGTAAATCATCAGTAACTTCTGAAAAGATGGATATTTTACGCCTGTGTTACATTTCTGTGGTTTTGAGTCTTAATAAAATTTCTAGACTAAACATATACTTGGGAGAGATTCTGCATAGTTTGAATTTTTCAGAAGAGTTAACGGAGAACTTAGTCATAAGGGAGATTGAAGATGTGTCCATGATTTATGGAAGTTATACTAAGGCGCTGAAGTATGTTCTGAATGATAAGGGTAACAAAAGCAAAGAAGTAAAAGTTTTCGAGGAGATGTTGCTTAGATTTGATAATTTACTAAAAGACAAAACCCCCGATCTTGTTAACTTGAAAAAATATTTAGTTTTTTTTGAGGATAACATCAAGGTTATGCAGGATTTCTTTTATGAATATTTAATGATTAATTACAAGATTAAGTGGTAAAAATATTATGAAGAAAAAAATACAAAGAATATTGATCTCAGGAGAGAAAGACGAAATGTCTTTGAATCCAACAATCAAAATGAATATTGATGATAGCAAGTGGGAAGAGTGTCATAAGGAATACGAAAAGACCATCCTACTGTTTATTTCTGGTAGGTGTAATTTAAATTGTTCTTACTGTTTTAACCGATATAATTTAAACGATCGTGAGATGAACGTTGATTTTATAGAAAAAATAGTTAAAGCAAACCCTGATGTCAAAAAGTATGATATTCAAGGAGGAGAACCATGTCTGCATAAAAATATCAATGAAATAATAAGCTACCTCAACAGTAAGAATAAGAAAGTTGGTTTATATACCAACGGTTACCTGTTGGGTAATTTAAACAAAGATCATAAAAATTTGAAGATTTGCATAAGCTCTCAAGCAATTACTTCAAAAGACAAGTCTTTAAAGCCGATTAAAGATATCACGAATAATATACTGAAGTTTCAGTCTATATATCCAATTAAGATTGTTTATCTACTCAATAGGAGCAATAGAGCTATCTTATTCAAGTTTATAAAATATGTTGAAGATAATTTTTCTTACATAAAAAAGATAACGGTTGGTTTGGTGAGAAATGAGGGTGATTACTGGAGTGATGAGGCTGAGTATGTTTTGCCTTTTAAGGACTACGCCAAAGCAGTTCAGAATCTCCTTGATACTTATGAAGGAAGACTAGATTTGGATATTTTTACAAAAGGAATACTTAGGTCTAACAAGCTTCCTAAAAGTCAGAAAAATCAAATATGTCGTTTTAAAAACGTTTTTTATGATGGTACATATGTGCCTTGTTTATATCTAATCGCAAAAGATAAGAAAATTAAACTACCTACAGATATGAAGATTCCTTATTCTGTTTTTCAAAGATGTGCAAGAACTGGAAAGGGTAATTGTCTGGCAGACAAAATATATCTATTAAATAAAAAGAATGGTAACAATAAAGATAAATAATTACGAGAGATTCTTTGAAGTAAAAAGCATGCCTTTTTTAGTGGCTAGTATTTTTTATAACTGCTACAAAAATATGAAAGTGTGCTTGATTAATAAAAATGATGAGGTTTCCGTGTATCTAGATTCTTATGAGACTAAGATTACTAGGCAAAAGGGGTACCGTATATTCTCTAGTAGTATATTGTTTTATTTATACAGAGCAGGATTCAATTCATTTCTCAATAGGGCTGATTTAGATTTTCAGAATTTGACCAAGCTTACAAATATTAAAATAGGTGATAAGGAAAAGTTTTTCGATTTGATTGAGACCTTTTTTAAATATTATAGGAAGACAGAGTTTTTTTACACGGAAAAAGCTTACAGTATAAAAACTCCAAGTAAAAAATTACTCAAAAATTTGGAATCATTGAGTAGTTTAAAATCAAGAGGGAGAATTTTGTTGAATAGTATCTTTTTAGGGTCTAATTGTTATATCGAAGTTTTTTTACAAAAATTATCTTCACAAAACAATATACCTATCTCAACACAGAGAAATTTATCCTTTGAAGAAATAATTTCTGGAAATTTTAATGTATCGGAAAATTTTATAAAAGATTATGTCCTTCTTTATAGAGATGGAAAAATTCTTGCATCTATCAATGATGTAGGTATTGAATA
>JBAXEA010000037.1:0-7434 GCA_037140655.1 bacterium
ACGACCTGGAAAATATGTTCCACTTGAAGAGACAATTAAAGGTTTCGAAGAAATTTTAGAAGGGAAGTATGACCATATTTCTGAACAAGCATTTTATATGAAAGGAAATATCGAAGATGTATTAGGTGATGAAGTAAAATAACTTATAATCTGTCAAGGATGCCCCTTGACATGCTTGTCAAAGGGCATCTTTGACAGAAAAAATTATGCAAAAACTTAAATTAGCAATCATAAGTAAAGATAAGATTGAATACGAAGGTGAAGCCTCTGCTCTTTTTGTGCCAACCCAAACTGGTATCATCGAAGTTATGCCAAACCACACACAACTTATTTCTGCTCTTAAAGCTGGAGAAGTTATTGTGATGGCTGACGCTTCATTGTCATCTTCAGATCCGAAAAATATAAAATTTAGAGTTTCTGGTGGAGTTCTCGAAGTCCGACCAGAAAGTAATGTTGTCATTCTCGCAGATTTAATTAAAGAATAAAAAAAGAAAAAAGAGGTGAACAAATTGTTTTTGCTCACCTCTTTTTTTAGTTTACAATCTCTCTTGGATAGTTTTGATTAATACTGAAAACTATCTCTTTAAATTTAGGAAGCCCTTCGAATATTTTAATATCCTTTTTTTGAATAAAGATAAAATTATAAACAAAACTTCTTGTTTCAGCTGAAAAATTTATTTTACCTTCATTTAATATATTCAATATTCGCATTATTTTTTCCAGATCTGTATTCCCAGAACCAGGAATAGTTGGTAAAAAAAATATTTGTACTGGGCTTTCTAAATTTTTCAAAGGAACTTGGTGTTCAAATGTTGTTTCCGTGTCTTTCATGGCTGTGATTTTTTAATTTAAATTAATATTACTATTTAAATATATAGTTGTCAACTGTAATACAAATCTTTAATTTGTTATATTTTATATATGTCAAAATTTTACGTTGTGGCTACGCCTATCGGCAATATGGGAGATATTACTCTTCGGGCTTTAGAGACGCTTAAAAGCGTTGATTTGGTCCTTTGTGAGGATACTAGAGTCACAGGAAAGCTATTAAATAAATATGAGATCAAGAAGCCGACGATGAGCTATCATGCTCAAAGTAAGTTAGCAAAAACTGACAAAATTTTTGAACTATTGGAAGAAGGGAAGAATCTAGCTTTAGTTTCCGATGCTGGTACACCGACGATCTCAGATCCAGGGGCAATGCTGATTGCTAAAATTAAAGAACATTACCCCATAGGCAAGGCCTCTGGGGTAGAGATTATTCCAATCCCTGGCGCATCTGCTGTCATCACGGCACTTTCAGCTTCAGGTTTACCAACTCATGAATTTACATTTCTTGGATTTTTGCCACATAAAAAAGGTAGAGAAACTTTATTTAAAGAAATTGCCAATTCAGAACGTACAATGATTTTTTATGAATCGACACATCGGATTTTAAAAACACTCGAAGCTTTAGATAAATTTTGTCCAAATAAAAAAGTTTGTGTGGCAAGAGAACTAACAAAAATTTACGAAGAATTTAAAAATGGCTCAGCCTCTGAGCTTTTAGAATATTTCACCAAAAATCCCGTCAAACAAAAAGGGGAGTTTACTGTTTTGGTTTCATAAAAAATTCCCCTAAGTCAGACTTAGGGGAATGAAATGTCCCTGTAAATTTTATTAAATTTCAGGAAACTTTACGTCAGGATCGGTAACGATGATTGGCTTTTCCATAGTAAAAAGTATTAAATTGTTAAAAAATATTTATTTTGTAAAAGAACTATTCGAAAATAAAAAAAACGGCTTTTGGGCCGGTTTTTGTTGATTTGCTATTTTTTAATATTTACTAAAATTTATCAACAAAAACCAAGCCATTAATTTGGCTAATAATTGAGATAACAATTATTGATTTTTGCTGTTTTGTAAACATTGTATTAAGTATAGCATAAATAAATTTGGCTACAAGTGTTTACAGTAAATCTTCAGGATCAACAATGATTTCAAAAGATTGAGGAAGTGACAAAAGTTTTTCTAAAAGATTTTGGTCAATTGAAGAACCTAAAGATATTTCAGATAGTGACCATTTTTTAGGATTAATTTTTATTAAAGCATTTGTTACATATTTATCTTTTCTTTTGGCAATAAATCCACTAAATATTTCAGGATTATATTCATTTAATAATTCAGCCATATGTTCTTTCGCTTGGATTGATTTTTCTTTATCTCCTAAATATATTATTTTTATAAAACGCATATATGGAGAGTATTGTAATAATTTTCTATCTTCCAATTCTTCTCGTACAAATGAAAGTAAGTTCTCATTCAATACTGATATTATCGCTCTGTCCTTGTCATTTTTTGTTTGGATTATTAGCTTTCTGTCAGTTTTTGAAATCATTGAAATAATCAATTGTATTATTCTTTCACTCATTCTAAAATTTGGAATACTCCAAAGTGAATCAAAAGAAGCTATAATTGATAAGGGTATTTTGTTCTTCAAGTAAAAGAATGTCATTTCAGTCCCTATTAAAATCGCACCTTTACTACCTTCAAATTCTTCTATTATTTTTTCTGCACCACTATTTGTTTTGGCAGATTCTTTGTCCATCTGAAATATTTTTACTCCAGGAAAATTCTTTTTTACATCTGCATATACAGTATCAGTACCTATGCCAAGTGGCATCAGATTCCAACTTCCGCATGTTGCACATGTCGTCAATGGATCCATTTCCTTTTTACATCTATTACAGGAAAACATTCTTTTTTTGCCGTCACGAGATAAATAAAGCACAAGAGGAGCAGAACATTTACTACACATGACTGGTTCACTGCAATCTCTACATACTGTCATATTTGCTAATCCTTTTCTAAGAGAAAAAATAAAAACATTTTCTTTTTTTGAAATGGAGTTTTTTATTTCATTTATACTCGTGTCATTTAATACTTTGAATTTTTCTTCCTTTCCACAAATTTCAATTTCACCAGTAAAATTTGTTCTAAATGATAAGCGAATCTCTCCAAAGTTTTCTATTTCTTTTCTAGCTATAGTTTCATATCTAAGCAGGAAATCGCCAAGTATTAATTTTGCACCTATTTTTGAAGCAAATAGTTCAACGAAAGTTCTTAAATCAAAATGAGGCCTTGTCATCATTTTGTATGCATTTGAGCTCTCATGTTCTAATGCTATTGTTTCTAGATCATGCCTTGGTATTGATAAATAAGGAGCTGTACCAATTATCAATATTGGATGACTGGAAGTCATTATTTGTTCAATTTTTTTAATTTGTTTTTTCGAGCTAAATCCTCCATGTATTGTAATTACAAAGTTTTCTATTCCTTTTTCGAGTATTGTTGAAAATTCTTCAATGTCCTTCAATGTAGGAAGCACTATATATACTGATTTTTTTTGAGCAAATGATCCACGGATCAATGTTTTGTAATATGATATTCTATCCTCAAATTGAGTTTGAAAAAGTAATTTTTCTGCTCGGATGTTATCTCTTTTTTCATTTACTATTTTACTATTTTCATTTGAAAATTTTGAGATCTTGTCATACTCTTCTCGTAATATTGCTGGTATTAGAGAAGTCATTGAATTGTTACTTTTTGAAATAAAATACTTTCCTGTCAAAAAGACTGATTCGATAAATTCATCCAAAAAAATTGATTGTTCCTTTATATTAATTATTTTTTTTAAATTAAATTGTAGGTTTTTTATATCAGATTTTATATCAGTGACATCTTCAACTCCTACGACTAATCCTAGAATTTTTTTCTCTCGGACAGATATATTTACAACACTGCCATTTTCTATATCTTTAGTTGTAAAATATGTCAAATTCTCTCGAAATACGCCCCTTTTTAAAGGAATCACAGTAACGATTTTCATATTTCTATTCTAGCATAACTTGTGATATATTTAGACCTATGAGTCCCGTACAAAATAACGGGGTTCATTTATAAAGTTAATAATTCCTTCAGAAAAAATAATGATAGGATTTTGTACGGGATGAGTATGTTTACGAAAAAATTGGGTATAGATCTAGGAACAGCAAATACATTGGTTTTTTTGCCTGGAAAGGGAATTGTACTAAATGAACCTTCTGTGGTGGCTGTGTCTGAACAAGATAACAAAATACTTGCAATTGGCTTCGAGGCTAAAGATATGATAGGAAAAACTCCAGAATCGATCATTACATATTGTCCTATGAAAGATGGAGTTATTGCAGACTATAGAGTAACTGAGGCGATGCTTCGATATTTCATAAATAAAGCAATGGGGAAATTTAATTTTTTCAAACCTGATGTCATGGTGTCTGTCCCAGCCGGAGTCACATCTACAGAAAGAAGAGCTGTCGTTGAAGCAGCTATCCGAGCAGGTGCTCGCAATGCATATGTAGTGAAAGAACCTATTTTGGCAGCTATAGGCGCTGGTATTCCAATTCATGAATCAAAAGGTTACATGGTTGTCGATATTGGTGGAGGTACTACTGATGTCGCTGTTATTTCACTTGGAGGAATAGTAGCCTCAACTTCAGTAAAATGTGCTGGGAATAAAATTGACCAAGCAATTGCCGATTATATTAAAAAAACTTTCAACTTAGCTATTGGTGATAAAACAGCAGAAGAAGTAAAAATAAAAATTGGTGCTGCTGTTCACCTTGAAGAAGAACTTCGCGTTACAATCAAAGGACGTGATTATATTCAAGGATTACCTCGTTCTGTTCAAGTTGGAACAAATGAAATTGTAAAAGCTATTGACCCTGAATTAAAACAAGTTATTAAGGCTATCAAAGATGTGTTACAAGAAACTCCACCTGAGCTAGCTTCTGATATTATCGATCATGGCATTATTATGACTGGTGGTTCATCCCTGCTTAGAAATTTTGCAGATTTAGTTTATAGAAAGACTGGTGTTAAAGCAGCAATTGCTGAGGATGCTTTGTATTGCGTAGTGAAAGGTACTGGCGTAGCACTTAACCATCTTGAAGTCTATAAAAAAACAGTATTATCTAAGAGATAAAAATGAATATAAAAGATTATTTAGATAAAAATAATTTACATCATGCGTATTTAATAGAAGGAAAATATGAAGAAGTTTCTCCTGCTATTTTTGATTTTTTAAATGAAATTAATATTGATACTACTGGCAATCCTGATTTTTCGGAAATGATGTTTGATTCATTTAAAATTGATGATGCAAGAAATTTAAAATCAAAAAGTTCAGAAAAAGGTTTTTCGAATAATAAGAAAATATATATAATTTCTGCAAACAATTTTTTACTTGAAGCACAAAATACATTATTAAAAATGTTTGAAGAACCAATTCCTAATACTCATTTTTTCTTGGTTGTTCCAGATACTGATGTTTTATTAAAAACATTAATATCAAGATTCTATTTGATTAAAATAGAGAGAAATACTGAAGATGAAGAAAAAAATGCTCAATTGTTTATTAAAATGCAAATGAAAGATAGAATTTCATTTATAAAAGAAATTTTAACAGAAGAAGATGAAGAAGAGGGAATATTAAATACAGATACTCCAAGATCTAAAGCGTTGATTTTTTTAAATGCCCTTGAGATAGTTTTACATAAAAAGATGTCAAAGACGGTCTTTGACACTAGTGTTTTTGAACATATTTTTAAGATTAGGGAGTTCTTACGTCAACCTGGTTCTTCAGCTAAAAGTTTGATGGAGTCAGTGGCCATTGTTGTGCCAAATTTATAAATTTTTGTTATAATCTAATATATGCAATACAATTTTTCAAATTTAAAAACAGAATTAAAAAAGATAGATGATTTTTTAAGTAAAGAATACAGCCAGCTTTCTACTGGCCGTGCTTCACCTATGGTGCTCGATGGAGTTTCTGTCGAATCATATGGTTCTATGCAACCTATAAAGAATGTCGCTTCAGTTTCTATTGAAGATCCAAAGACTTTACGAGTAAACCCATGGGACAAGAATCATGTTAAAGCTATTGAAAAAGCTATTTTGGTAGCAGATTTAGGCTTGTCTGTAGCTACTGACGAAGCTGGTCTTCGTGTTATCTTTCCTCAGCTTACTACTGAAACAAGACAGAAGCTTGTAAAAGTTTTAAAAGAAAAGTTAGAAGAAGCCAGAATTACTGTCAGAAGAGAGAGGGGAAATGTATGGGATGAAATTCAAGCACAAGAGCGAGAAGGTAAAATGACTGAAGATGAAAAAGCCCATGCAAAAGATGAATTACAGAAAGTAGTCGATGAAATAAATAAAACCTTGGAGGCAACTTTTGAAAAGAAAGAAAAGGAAGTATTAGGCTAATATGAGTATATTAATTTTCATAATAATTTTATTAGTTTTGGTTTTAGTTCACGAATCAGGACATTTTTTTACTGCTAAAGGTTTCGGTATTCGTGTAGATGAATTTGGTTTTGGTTTTCCTCCAAAACTTTATGGTAAAAAATACGGAGAGACAGAATACACTATCAATGTATTGCCATTCGGAGGTTTTGTAAAAATATTTGGTGAAAATCCTGATGAGGAAAATACTAATGGCCCTGAAGCTTCTAGAAGTTTTGTAAATAAACCAAAATGGCAACAAGCCATAGTATTATTTGCTGGGATTTTTTCTAATTTTCTGTTGGCATGTGTACTATTTTCAATAGTATTTATGATGGGTTCTCCGCTCGCTACTGACAGTATTCCGGCAGGCGCAAAAGAACAAATGAAAGGAAATTTAGTTATTTTGGCTGTGTCCAAAGATAGTCCAGCAGAAAAAGCTGGCTTAAAACAAGGTGATATCGTGCTTTCAGCGCAAACTAGTACAGAAAAAATAACTGATCCGGATGTAGAGAAATTTGTTAGTTTTTCAAATAAACCTAATCAAAATATAAATATATTATTTACTCGTAATGGAAAAGAAAATTCTGTAAACCTTGTACCGCAAGAAAATAAAGATTTAGGTAGAGCATTTATCGGAATTTCTCCAGGTATACTTTTGTCAGGAAAATTTGGTTTTTTTGAATCTATTAAATATGGTTTTGAAACCGCAGCACTTTCATTCAAAGACACTTTCGTAGCATTTGGTAAGTTATTCAAAGGAGGTGAAGAATCTAAACAGATTCGAGATTCAGTAGTAGGGCCAATAGGTTTGATAGAAGTCACTGGAATAATTTTTAAAGTAGGATTCGGTTATCTATTGTCATTTGTGGCAGTTATATCTATTAGTTTGGCTGCAGTGAATTTAATACCATTTCCAGCACTTGATGGAGGAAGATTGCTTTTCTTATTGATAGAAAAAATAAAAGGTTCAAAATTAAATCCGAAATTCGCAAACACAGCAAATATGGTAGGTTTTGCAATTTTAATTATCTTAATGCTTTTGGTTACTTATCATGACGTTATTAAACTATTCTAATTTTTTGCAATAAATACAAGGTTTTTTTAGAAAACTTTGACTTTTTTTAATATATC
>JBAXEA010000038.1:0-6894 GCA_037140655.1 bacterium
CCATTATAGTAATATCGAATATATGGGAACAATCAGATAAAGAAAAAGCTCTTGTATTAGGAGCAAATGAATTTTTGGTTAAAGTTGATGTATCAATTCCACAAATAATTGAAAAAATTAAAGAAAATTTAAAATAGTTGATACAATAAAATAAATAATTTTACAGATATGAATTTCTCTATAAAAAAAATTTTTAAAAACGTCCTATATGTTTTAGGGTGTTTTTTGATTATTTTTATTGTTTGGCAGGGATTTAAAAAAGTACCAACAAACGGTGATTGGCAGGAACAACTAGCTGTGACTTCTACTGCTGAATTTAACGGTGACTTGGTCACAGTAAAAAATGTTCGTAATTTCAGGTATTATCCTACAGAGCATGATATGCATCCAAACTATTATGATAAGACATATGATCTTACTCAAATAAAAAAAGTTTGGTATACGACAGAACCATTT
This sequence comes from bacterium, assembly GCA_037140655.1. Classification (GTDB taxonomy): domain Bacteria; phylum Patescibacteriota; class Minisyncoccia; order Phycocordibacterales; family UBA9973; genus UBA9973. The sequence goes on from JBAXEA010000038.1 coordinate 457, forward strand.
AATGAACATGAATCTGCTGCACATACTTTTGTTTCTTTTGAATTTAATAATGGAGATTTTTTAGCGATTAGTATTGAAGCTAGAAAAACACAAGATCAAGTTTATAGTATTTGGAAAGGAATGTTTAGAACATATCCACTTATGTATATAGCAGCAGATGAGCGTGATGTTACGCTTTTGCGTGCTAATATACGCAAAGATAGAGTTTACGTATATCCTGTAAAATTGGAAAAACAAGAAAATGCCAGAGTTTTATTGGTTGATATGTTAAATAAAATGAATGATTTATCCATACATCCACAATGGTATAATACATTGTTTGCAAATTGTACTTCTAGCATTGCAAAACACATAGACAAAATATCACCTGGACGTATAAGATTATTATCTTGGCAATTGTGGTTGACTGGATCAGCTGATGAACTTGCTTTAAAACATGGACTTTTAGATACAGATCTTCCAATAGAAAAAGCTAGAGAAAAATATATTGTAACTGATATTTCACAAAAAATAGGGGACGTTCCAAATTATTCAAAAGAAATAAGAAAAAATTTTGAAAATAAATAGTATTATCAATTAGTAATGTTTTAATTTATTTTTATGCTTGAAATAGTAATTATAGGTATCATAGTTTTAATTATAACTTCTAATCAAAATAGAAAAATTGATAAGTTAGAATACAAATTAAACGATTTAATAAAAAAGATTGAAGTAAAAAGTACAGTACAACCGTCAACAGTTTCAAATGTTGTTTCTGGTATTTCTGTGGCGGAAAATAATCTAGCTACTCCGCCTGTTGTGAATACTTATGTCCAACCAGTCGAAACAACAAAAGATCAATATCATGAAGAATCCTCTGGAAGGATATTGGGAAAAATTGGAATTGGTGCTTTGGTTTTGGGTGTAGCATCTTTTTTGAAATATGCTTTTGATAATAATTGGATAGGTCCAGCAGGAAGAATTCTTGTCGGAGTATTGATTGGTTTTATCTTGATAAGCTTAGGACAATATTTCAGAAAAAAATATATTACATTTTCAGAAGTTATGTTTGGTGGTGGAATAGCAATATTATACTTATCATTTTTTGCAGCACATAATTTTTACAATCTGATCGATCCATTAAATACTGGAATTTTGATGTTCTTAACAACAGTACTAACTTTCATCTTTAGCTTTGTTAATAAAGATAACAAGCTTGCAATCCTTGCAGTTATAGGTGGTTTTGTCACTCCTTATTTGATAGGTAATACAAATAATAATATGATGGAGATTTTCACATATTTAACGATATTGAATATCGGAGTGCTTGGAGTAACTATATTTAAGAAATGGCCAGAGTTGATAGCTATTGCAATCCTTGGAACTGCTGTAAACTTCTTTACTTGGTTTAATGTTTTTTACGACAAAACATTATTAGCATCTACTTTATTTTTCTTAATTATAACTTTCTCGATATTCCTTATTGCAAGTATTTATAGAATAGTAATTTCAAAAGTTAAGTCTGGTGAAGTAGATTATTTTGTTCTTCTTGTAAATGCTTTTGGATTTTTTGCAATTTTTTACAATATTATGAAACCAGACTATGAATCAATTCTTGGTTTCTGTACTTTGCTGATTGGAATATTGTATGTAATTATTGCTTATGTTGCTAATAAGCAAAATCACGAAGATCTCGCTTTAAATATTTTCTTGCCAGGTCTTGCTGTAGCGTTCATTTCTATCGCTGTGCCAATTCAATTCTCTGGTGCATATATTGCTATAGCTTGGTTTATAGAAGCTTGTGTATTGTATTTGATTGCATTATCTATTAGCAATAGAGGTTTTCAGGTAATGGGTGTTGCAGTGTATGTCCTAGGTTTATTAAATTTCTTTTATTACAATGCATTTAATACTGATGGTGTAAATTTTGTTCCATTTGCAAACAAGGCTTTCACCATCTTGATGTTTGCTATAGTCGCTGCATATGCTATCACTTATATTTATTATAAATATGGTAGTACATCTGTTGATATACAAAAAAGAGGTATTGTCGCATTTTTGATCGTGGCAAATATTCTTACTTTATATGCTTTGACAACTCAGGTTATTTATAATTATGACGCAAAAGAAATGGCCATAACAAATAATTACACAGAGTTAAGAAATAATTTACTGAAAAATAGTGATGGGGAATACAATAGTAGTAATACTAATGAATTTCAAAATTATTCTATGCAATTAAGTGCTGAGCAAACTACAAATAAAAATGAATCAAATACTACTGTTTCTATTCTTTGGGCAATTTATGCAGCTATTTTGACAGTTGTTGGTTTTGGTAAAAGAAGTTCGGCTTTGAGAATCTTTGGTCTTACCCTATTTATTTTAACTGCTGTAAAGGTATTAATAGACATATGGAGCTTGGGACAGGTATATAGGATTATATCCTTAATTGGCTTTGGTGTTATAGCGCTCGCTGGGTCATTTGTTTATTCAAAGTACAAGGATAGATTAAAAATAGTTTAAAAAAGGTATTGCCGGTGATATAATGTAAACGTTAGGTATTATTAATTTATTAAATAAAGATATGAATTTTGATCAACCACCACAAAGAAAAGTAGAAGAAAAAAAAGAGATTTTTACTAATGCTATTGATTACTTAGAAAAGAATAAAAAAATTGTTATTAAACAAGAAGATATACATGACATGTATACTTTTAGTGATACAAAAAAGTTTGATGGTTCTGCTTGGTTTTTTAAGAAAGGAGATGAAGTTTTTGTTCGTTTTTTTGACGAAGAAGGGAATGTTGCTGAAGTTCCATTTGATGGAAGCAAGTTATATGATGTGAAGAATGATCCTGATTTTAGTGATCTTGATGAAGATGGAATAAATAGTGTAAGAATAAGTAAATTTAGAACTCAAGCACAAGAAGGAAAATATCATTTTAACGTGGACAAAGATTTAATAAGTGAGGTAAATGGTAAGATTGAATAAGTAGGTTTTTCAGCTTAAAAAATACACCATTAATTGGTGTATTTTTGTTTTATGTAAGGTATAATATATGTATTAAAAAATAAGGTTTTGTTAATATTTTATGGAACCAAATAATGTAGACCAAAATGTAAATGTAGTGCCACAACCTGAAATAAAAGTAGCTGACAGTTTGCCTATTAATAATGTTGTCGAACCAAAGAAAAATAAATTATCGATACCGTTAATTACCGGTATTGCGGTAATAGTTTTAGTTGTTGGAGGATTTTTTCTTTATAAATATGTATATATTCCTAAGCACGAGGCACAGCTTATCTTAGAGGCACAGAAAGCAAAGGAAGCACAAATTTTAGCGTTACAAGATAAGATTACTAAAGCAGGAGATTCACCTGTTAGTTTGACTGAAGCAGATTATGATTTACTACTATCACAAAACATTCCTAATCCAGATATTAAAGGATTAAAGGCAACTGTAAATGGAACAACTATTAGTTTTAATAAAGAAGATAAATACTTTACTAAAGTAGCCGTGGCATTTCCATATATTCCAAATATTACAGGTGATAAAAAAGTATTCATAAGGCTTGATTCTGTTATTGCTAGTGATGGTACAGATATTTTAAAGAAAGATTATGAAAATGAAAATGATAATGATATGTTTACTGAAGTTAACGTTGAGAAACGTGCAAGTGGCAACATGTCTTATTTAGTAGGTGAAAGAGATGCTCACTTGATTGATAATGATATTGAAGATAATAGTGGAATAAAAGAAATTAAAGGCAAGGTTATTATTCGTCTTCCTATTAATACACAAAACATAACTCTTGGTCCGTCTGACAAAGGAATTGAAAAGAAATTTGTTGGTGGATTTATTACTCTTGATGATATTGATCTTGAAAAAGGTAGTGCACTGTTTACGTTTACAGGCAATAAGGATTATCTAGAATATCCTTTAGCCTATAATAAAAATGGTGACTTGGTTAGTTATAATTCATATTATCATGGTGATCAAAATGAAATTGATTTTTCTGATAGCCCTATTACTTCTGTTCTTTTTAGAGGTGCAGAATCTATTGTTATGAGAGAAATTCCATTTACAATAACAAATACTGGGGCTAAACCGTTACCAGTTCTTTCTGAGGTAACTGATTCAGAAAAGGAATTAGCTATAAAAGCATATATGGATTTTGGAAAAGTTTTGGATTCAGGAGATTTTGTTAAGCTTTCTGAATATTTTAAAAAATCTCAACCTGAAATGACAAATACAATCGAAGAGCAATCTAGTGCAAGTACACCTGCAGAAAAAAAACAAATTTTTAGTGCAATCAAAACAGCATTTTATTTTAATGGCAATATTTCTTCTGATGTATTCCATTCTAGTTCTGCTGTCTGGACTAAGGCTGATGATAAAATATCTGTTAAAGTAAAAACAAAAGGGAAGATAGAAGGATTAACTTCCACCCAAACAATTAATTTTACAAAAAATGGTGAAGTTTGGTTTGTTAATATGGGTCTTTCTCCAAATACAGATAAAACTAATTAATTAAATTTTAAATTGAATTTATGAAAAAAATATTATCTGTTTTGGTTTTGTCTCTATTGTTTTTTACTAGCTTTAGTTTTTTTGTGTACGCACAAGGAGATCCGAGTTCTAATACTGCTATTGATAATACTGATAATACTGATAATTCTGATAGTAGTGTTAGTCAAGAACAAATAGATAGTATGAACATAAAAGCACAGATAAATTCTGATGCATCAGTTTCTGTTAATGAAGAAATAAATTATGATTTTGGTAGTGAAGAGAAACACGGAATATATCGTATTATACCGATTGGTTTTATTGCTAAAGGAGAGCCAGGGCATATTACTATAGGTGTAACAAGTGTGACTGATGATTCGGGGAATAATTACCCATATCAAATAACTTCAAAAAATCCTATTAATATAAAAGTAGGAGATCCTGACAACACAATTAATGGTAAACATACATATAATATTTCTTATGTAGTAAAAAAATCGATTGGTTTTTTTGATAATTATGATGAATGGTATTGGAATTTGACAGGTAATAACTGGGAAATACCAATAAACAATGTTAATGCGACAATAACCTTACCTAAAAATATTAGTCAAGCAGATTTTAAACTAAAAGAATATTGTGGCACTAATGGTGAAAAAAAATCTTGTGGAGTGCTTTCTGTCGTTGATGGTAAAACTATTACTTATGCAATGAATACAGGGTCAATTTTAAATGCAGGAGAAGGAGTGACTATAGCAATAGGTTTTCCAAAAAATATTGTAAAGTCACCGACTAAATTTGATTTTATATTAAATTGGATTATTCAGTATTGGTTTTTTCCGATACCATTTTTGCTTGTATTTTTAGCATTTAGAAAACGAATTATTTACGTCATTCGTCGTAGAAATTTTTATAAAAAAAATACGATGGTAGCAGAATATGATGCTGGAGAATATTCACCAATGGAAACTGCAGGTATTGTTTATGGAGCAATAGAAGGTAAGGATCTTTCAGCGACGATTATCAATCTGGCAGTAGAAGGATATTTAATAATCGAAAAAGTTGATGATGAAAGCTTGTTTAAAAAGACCGATAAAGACACTTCTGGTCTTGGTGGAAATGAAAAAAAGATACTTGAAGGTATTGATGGAAAAAAAGAATCTGATTTAAATGAATCTTTTTATCCAACTGCTAATGAGGTTATTGTAAATGAATTAGAATCTTTGAATGCAAGAAAATATTTAGATAAATCATTTTTAGGAGGCAAAGCAAATGGTAGAGGGATTTGGATTATTTTACCTTTGTTTCTCGCATTAAATCCTGGAGCTTTTGTTTGGGTATTGTTGGGATATAGTTGGGGATTTATTTTTTCTATGTTCTGTATTCTTGTTGCTATTGTAAATATAATTTTTAGGCCACGACCAAGTAGACTTACAGATAAAGGTTTTGAAGCAGAAAGAAGTCTTTTAGGGCTTAAAGAATATATTGCTATGGCAGAAAGTGACAGAATTAAATTTCATAATGCACCAGAAAAAAACCCAGAAACATTTGAAAAACTTCTTCCGTACGCTATGGTGTTTGGGCTCGAGAAAGAATGGGCAAAAAAGTTTGAGAATATTTATGCTACACCGCCATCATGGTATCACGATTCACGCATGACTGCATTTTCAGTAATGGCATTTAGTACTGGTATGCATGATTTTTCAAAGAGTACTGGTGGAGCTATGACCTCAATACCACAAAGTAATTCAGTTAGTGGAGGTTCATCAGGCGGAGGTTCGTCAGGTGGTGGAGGTGGTGGCGGAGGAGGTGGAAGTTGGTAATTATTTAAATTTATGAAAAAAAATATAAAATTTATTTACGTTTTGCTTATCATTACCATATTCGCTTCGGGTTTGGTTTTTGTTATTGGAAATATGATAGATAAAAATGAATCATTGTCAAATAC
>JBAXEA010000039.1:0-6784 GCA_037140655.1 bacterium
ATACTTTCAGTATTCCACACAGCAGTATCTTCAAATGGACCGACAAACATCTCATACACACGAAGTGTGTCAGCTCCATATGTTTTCACAATTTCATCTGGGTTTACAACATTACCAAGTGATTTTGACATCTTCACGCCACCTTCCCCTAATATCATTCCATGACTTGTTCGCTTCATATATGGCTCAACTGTTGGCACTAATTTTAGATCATAAAAGAATTTATGCCAAAAACGAGAATATAATAAATGAAGTGTAGTATGTTCCATACCACCGTTATACCAATCAACCCCTCCACTTCGTCGGGGTAAACTAGTGTCGCTTCCGAGCCAATATTTTAATTTCTTCATATCAGCAAATTTTGTTTTATTTTTTGGATCAGTATATCGAAGATAATACCAAGAAGAACCTGCCCAGTTTGGCATTGTATCTGTCTCCCTTTTTGCTTTTCCTTTACACTTCGGGCATTTAGTATTCACCCATTTAGAAATATTAGCTAATGGTGACTCTCCATTATCTGTCGGTTCGTAACTTTTTACTTCAGGCAATTTAAGTGGCAAATCTTTTTCTTTTAGTGGCACCATTCCGCATTTATCACAATACACTACTGGTATTGGTTCACCCCAATATCGCTGACGTGAGAAAACCCAGTCTCGTAATTTAAATTTTGTAACAATTTTTCCACCAACTTTTTTAGTTATTTCTTTAGCATCAACTAATGGCTTATCAATAATTGGCAAATTAAATTTTTCAGAAAATTCCCTATCACGTACATCGTGCATTGGTACAGCCATCACTGCTCCTGTTCCATAATGAGGTAATACATAATCTGCAACCCAAACTGGAATTTCTTCACCATTGGCTGGATTAGTTGCTTTTATTCCTTTTAGTTCAACTCCTGTTTTTACTTTATTTTCTGTTCTTTCTAAGTCAGATTTATTTTTAACTTTTCGAACATATTCTGAAACCTCTGCCATATTTTTCGACTGAACAAGAAACTCTCCGATATTATTATGCTCTGGTGCAAGTACAACATAAGTAACTCCAAGCAAAGTATCTGCTCGAGTTGTAAAAACTTTTATATTTCGATTGATACTTGTTTTAAATTCTATTTCACTTCCTTCTGATCTTCCTATCCAATTTCTTTGAGAAGCTTTTACTCGTTCTGGAAAATCAACTAAATCTAAATCTTTGTCTAATCTGTCTGCATATTTTGTAATCTTAAGCATCCATTGCTCTTTTTCTTTTTTAATTGTTTGCGTACCGCAACGTTCACATTTACCATCGATTACTTCTTCATTAGCTAAACCAATTTTATCTTTTGGGCACCAATTGATTTCACTTTTTGTTTTATAAGCTAAATCATTTTTTAAAAATTGCAAAAATAACCACTGTGTCCATTTGTAATAATTTGGATCAGTTGTATTTATCTCTCTTGACCAATCGAAGGACATTCCAAGAGAATTAAATTGTTTTCTAAAATTATCAGTATTGTTTTTTGTAATAACCTTTGGTTGCTTCCCTGTTTTAATAGCATAATTTTCTGTAGGTAATCCAAATGCATCCCAACCAATAGGAAAAAGAACATTGTGCCCGCTCATTCTTTTTTGACGAGCAATTACATCCATAGCTGTATAACCACGAACATGACCAACATGAAGACCATCACCAGAAGGATATGGAAACTCCATTAAACCAAAAAACTTTTTTTTCTTAGATTTATCAGAAGCATTATAGATTTTCTTTTTAGTCCATTCATTTTGCCATTTTTTTTCAATTTTTTTATGATCGTAATTTTTCATTTTATTGATTGTTTCCAAATTTTTTAATCGCAAGCCAAATCAATGCAGAGAGAGCAAGTGCCAATATTAAAACTTTCACCCAACTATCTGCATCAGACCAATATCGCATTGAAGCAATTATAAATGAAAGCACACCACCCCAAGAAAAACTAAGAGTAATAATTTCATTAGCAATAAATATTCCAAGCAAAAAGGAAAACACTCCTAGTAAAACAAGGACAATGAAAATATTTCTATTGTAAACTTTTTGAGCTTGATTAAATTCTTGTTGTTTTGTAAAATTTGGATCGCAATAACTTTTTACATCTGGAGATGTGCCAGCTGGAGCAGAATAATAGGCTGGGCCATTTTCATTCCATTGTCCGCCAACTTTCAAGCATGCTTCCTTTGTAGTTATCGGCTCTACCACTTGTGCTTGTTTAAAATAATTATTGTAATCTGGTTCTTTGTAAAATAAAGAAATTGAATAATTAAAAAATAAATTTAATACAATTACAATACCTATTACAAGTGCCCATTTCAGCACTTTTGGCTTTTGATTTGTTTCCATTCATAGATTATAGCAAAATTGTGTTATAATAGAAATGTGGATTTTAAAGACCGAAAGGTCTTTTATTAATCCCGACGATTATCAATGTCGGGACTCCGACTTCACGTCGGAGCTAATAATTTAAAATAAAAATATGAGGGATAAATTAAAAAATATGAGAAAAGAACATAAGCAAAAAATTGGACGCATTTCAAGTAAATTCATTCGTTGGATAGGATCACAAAATTCTCTGGCGGTCCATACAATATTTTTTGGAATTATGATTACTCTCGCCTTTTCTGATATTGGTTTTGATAAAGTGATGCTTGTACTTACAACTATTGTATCTCTCGAAGCTATTTATCTTTCAATCTTTATTCAAATGACCGTAAATAAACACGGGGAAGAACTCGAGGAAGTTTCTGAAGATATTGATGAAATTCAGGAAGACGTGGATGAGATTCAGAAAGATGTCGACGAGATTCAAAAAGATGTCGACGAGATTCAAGAAGATGTGGAAGACATTGAAGAAGATAAACCAAAACTAGCTTTTGAAAAAATAGAAAATAAACTACAAGAATTAATGCAGGAAATTTCTAATCTAAAAAATAAAAGTTAAATTATTTACTCATCCAAACTGCAGTATTCGCAAGTGGTACTGCACGGTTATTTGATTTTTCTAAAACACAAAGTTCTCCCATCTCTGTTTCACCTTTAAAGTCTTCCATCATTTCACGAAGTGCATAACCAATAGACAATGAAGAGGCTTCTGTGGCGTAAGAGGTTAAAATAACAAAAAGAGGTTTATCACTTAAAATCTGCCTTATTTTAGATAAAAGTTCTGGCAAATTTTCCTCTATTTTCCAGATCTCACCTTTTGGACCTCTACCAAATTTAGGTGGATCCATTATTATCGCATCATATTTATTTCCTCGCTTTATTTCTCTTTCGATAAATTTCATCGCATCATCTAGAATTACTCGCATTGGCAAAGTAGAAAGTCCAGAAAGTTGTTGATTATCTTTTGCTTGTGTAAGTGTAACTTTTGAAGCATCAAGATGTGTCACCTCTGCTCCAGCTCTCAATGCAAATAATGATGCTACGCCAGTGTATCCAAAAATATTTAAAAATCTAATTTTTCTACCAGCATTTTTTATCTTATCTTCAATTAAACTCCAATGACTTGCTTGCTCTGGAAAAAAACCTAAATGTCGAAATGGTGTTGGCCAAGCCCAAAATTTAATATCCTTATGAGACATTTCCCATTTTTTATCAATTTTATTTTCCATCTTCCAGCCACTTTTTGTACCACCTTTTGATGAATAAAACATACCATCAGCCTTATTCCATTCACTTTCTGGTAAGGTTTTTTTCCAAAAAGCATCTTCATAAGGTCTTATAAAAATATATTTTCCGAAACGTTCAAGCTTTTTACCTTCGCCTGTGTCGAGCAATTGATAATCGTCCCAATCTTCAGAATAAAAAGTTTTAATTTGATTTTTCATTTTTATATTGTACCACGTAGAACTTCAATTTTTCCATCTTCGTTAATTTTTATTAAAGCTGATGGTTTTGATTTCAGCATTCCTTCTGCTAAATAAAAATCTACTTTATCACCAAAATATTCTTTGGCTTCTGCTACATTAAGGGCCGGTTCTTTGCCTTCTGTATTTGCACTTGGTGCGACCAATGGACCCGTTCTACGTAAAATATTTATTAAAGATTCCTTATTTGGAAAACGAAAAGCTAATGAATCTTCTCCTCGATGTAAATAATTAAATTTTTCTAAATTATCTTTTGGTAAAGATAAAATAATACTAACTTTTCCAGGCCAAAATTTTTTTAAAGTTCTTTTTAAATTATCATCAATTTCAAAACCAAATTTTTTCAAAGTTGAAATTGAATCAATTAAAATTATAAATGCTTTTTTGTCGTCTCTACCTTTAATATTATAAATTTTTTTTACTGCATTTACAGAGAAAGCACTACCAACTACACCATATAAAGTATCTGTAGGCATCACTCCTATACCATCATTTTTTATAGTATCTACTATTTTGTTTAATTTTTTATCTGAAAGCATTAGATTTTAAACTCTATTACGTCCCCATCTTTTACAATATATTCTTTTCCTTCTGTACGAACAAGACCTTTTGCCCGAGCATTTCCATAACTACCTGCGTCCATCAAGTCCTTCCAATTTATAATATCAGCTCTGATAAATTTATCTCGAAAATCTGTATGGATCGCCATGCCGGCAACTGGCGCACTTGAGCCGATCTTTATAGTCCATGCGCGAGTCTCGTCTTCTCCTGTTGTTAAAAAAGTCTCCAAGCCCAAAAGCTCATAACTTTTTTTAATCAAATCATCAAAGCCAGCTTCAAAAACTGGATCAACTTTTACCATCATTCCTGGTAAGTTTATATCAACATTCTCACTAGCTTCCGAAACATTTAATACATATAACATTGGTTTCAATGTCAGTAAGTTTAAAGATTTTATTTTAAATTTTTCATCTTCATGCAAATTTGCCTCTGTCGCCATCTTTCCTTCTTCTAAAACTTTCTCAACCTTTTTTAAAATAGCTTCTTCGGCAATTGCTTCTTTGTCTCCTTTTTTTAAATCTTTACCAAGCGTACTCATTCTTTTTGAGACGACTTCCATATCTGATAAAATAAGTTCCAAATTAATAACTCCTACATCTTGCATTGGGTCGACATTGTTTGCGACATGAATTACAGAATTATCTTGAAAGGTTCGCACCACGTGTGCGATAGCATCTACTTCCCGAATATTTGATAAAAATTTATTTCCAAGACCTTCACCTTTTGAAGCTCCAGCCACAAGACCAGCAATATCCACAAATTCAATAACAGCTGGAATTTTTTTCTTTGATTTAGAAAAATCAGATAATAAATCTACCCGTTCATCAGGCACAGGCACAATGCCCACAGACGGATCAATCGTACAAAAAGGATAATTCTCTGCTGGTACACCCTTTTTCGTCAAAGCATTAAAAAGTGTCGATTTCCCGACATTTGGCAGACCTACAATTCCTATAGATAATGACATCTTTAAAATATAGCAAAAATATACTGATTTTCAAAGTATGCAATTTATTTACTTAATTGTCCTTGCTTTATTATCTATCAAGCTATATTCAATAACTTTTTTCTTATTCGGAAGCTTATTTCCTTCACTGTCGTAATCACCCTCTTTAGATAAAATGAAAGTCACTACTTTTTTTATATCATTATATTCACAATCGATATAATCATAGTTTTCATTATCATCATGTTTGTAAATATCATATACTACATTAAAGTCTGGGGTAGCATAAATATTCCCTGTATTTCCAAACTCACCCGAAAATTCACAATTATAATAATATTTTTCGTCGGGAGTAAAATCTTTAGTATTTCCACTAGCTGTTAAAACTATTTTACCTTTATTAATATCATAGATAATCTCTCCGTCCCATTCATAAGCACTTGATCCAATAATTAAATAATTTCCATTTGGAGAGAAATTTACACCATCGAAAGATTCTGAATACTCACTAGAATTATCAGGATCTCCTGTATAAATATCTGCTTCTTTGACAATTTTCTCTTTGCCATTAATTACAAGAATTGCATAATTTTTGCCATCTTTTTCTTTAATATAAGCGGTTTTATCTTTAAAATGAGCAATTTTAAAATCAGAATTTGGTTGATTGCCATTTTTAAATTTATTATCAATAATTCCTGTATTTTGTATGTTAATTTCTTTATCATTTTTATCCATCTTATTTTGAATAACAAAAACCAACCCCGAAGCAAATACAGTGATAGCAAGTAAAGCGTAAATAAATTTTATATTTTTTTGCATTGATTATTTTTTAATACTATTTATTAAATTCCCTTTTAAATCATATTTTTTTATCGTTTCACTTTTTAAATTTCCCTCATCAGTCCATTCAGTATCATCTTCTTTAATTAAGATAAATTTATTATTTATAACTTTATATACTGACATATTCCAACTCGAACCAGCACAACATTGATTTGATACATCAACTTCTTTTTTTATAGGATCAAAATCAATACTTGCTCCCCCCCCATCACCAACAATTGGAACAAATTGCTTGGTTTTTGGATCATAAGCAAAATACAGATCGCTTGTATTAGCTCCAGCATATTGTTGCTCAAAGATTGAAATATCCTTTACTCTATCGAAATTATAGTCACCAATTTGGATATCTTCAGAACCCATCCTGAATTCACAATCAACGTTAATAGTTTGAACTAATTGATTTGTTTTTTTATCAAAAACTTTAATTGCTTTAACTTTTGGATAATAATCATCTTCGTTTTGAACAACTACTAATTTAAAATAATTATTATCAGTAGTGGCAGATTGAAGAATTTCACCATTTTTAAATTCAGTTTCACTGTCTTTTGTTGTTTTATTT
>JBAXEA010000040.1:0-6586 GCA_037140655.1 bacterium
GCAGAACAACGGTCTCCAAAACCGTTGGCGGGAGTTCGATTCTCTCATCGCCCGCTGCAAAAAATCAGACAGTAAAACTGTCTTTTTTTGTTGTGCGATAGCAAGCAAACTGCTTTGCTTGTGTGAAGAATCGAAAGACTTTTCTTGTGGTATAATTTTACATATGAAAGAAAATAGTTTTGAATTTAAAAATGTTAAAAAAGAAGTTCGCGAATACGTTGAATCATTTTTAACCTTACCTAAAAGAATCTCTGAAACTAATGAAAATAAGAGCCTTCCAAAAAATTTAGGAAATTTTTTAGCTGATAAGGATTTTATTAAAGAAATAGATATGTGGAAAGGAAGCTGGGGTTTTAAATATAATTTTGAAAATAAAAAGATTTCTATCGCCAACAGAGAGATGTCAAAAGAGAATTATGAGTATTATATTTTTCGTCTTGGTAAAGATCAAAATGGAGAATCTTTATTCCCTAAACAAGGAGATGAGGCGAATCAATATAGATTCCTCCATGAAACAAGCCATGCTTATCAGAATTACCTAATAGCTAAAGAATCTTCAGAAAAGAATATTGATCCTTTGTCATGGTATAACCAAGCAATTCAAGAAGATGATAATTCAACTTTTTCTCTTTTATTTAAGGTGTGCTACACACGAAGACAAATTAATGAAAACAAAGGGTTGTCGACTTGGGGTAATGTTCCAGATTACGAAAGTATTGATAATAAAAATAATAGAATTGGAATGAAAGCAGTTGAAGATGCTAATGAACTTATCACAATGCAACTCTGGCATCCAAAATATTTGGAAACTTTTCTTGATTATCTTTCTCTTGATATCGAGGGATTTGATGAGACAAGTTTGGAACAAGATGGACTTACAAAAATATCTCAAAATACAAAACAGTCATTAAAAGGTATTGTAGAATTATATGTTGAAGAAATGAAAATCAACATGGAGAGAAAGTGAAATTAGTAATTTCTTTTATACTAATTTTAATCAAAGAGCAACTATTTAAAAGTTCTGAAATCCCAATACTAAGCCAACCATAAAAATAAAAAACCGATCGAGAGACCGGTTTTATTTTTTACAATAAAAATTTAATTACACATTAACTGTTTCTATAACAGTGTCATCCATTGTAGCAGCTGTCAGATAATATTTATCTATCAGCTCGTCAAATCCAGGTTTATCATTATCATCAGCATCTTTTATTAATAAAAGATGTTTACCAATTTCAATGATTTTCTCTCTAAATTTTCCGTAGATTAAATATTTAAGCGCTTTTTCATACTTAGCTAAAATATCATTGTTTTTATCATTGATAATATTGTTTGCAAGAGCAAGCAAAACATCTTTTGGATATTTTTCTAAGACGCTATCAGGGTAATTCTCTGTTTCAAAATACCCTATGTACCCTAGAAATTTCTTTACAAAAGTTTCAGCTATTGAAAAATCAGTATTTCTTTTAATAAAAACAGTTGCTAGCTTAATAAGCTTATCTTTATCATCATTGAATTTAATATTTTCTTGATCTATTTCAAACAAGGCTTCATATGAATAATTTAAGAAATCATATGAATTAATTGTTTTTTGCTCCCAAAGCCAATCAATATATTTTGAAAATAAAAATCCATTACGCGCCTTTTTTATAAAATCTAGTTTGATTTCATTAATAACAAAAATATTATCATATGTTTTATCAACTACTTCATAATAGCTTTTTGATGGATCACTTGTAAGTTTAATCAAACTTTCTGCTTTTTCTTTATCGTTATTTAGAACTAAGTTTACAGCAGCAGTGTTAATGATTGCAGAAATTTTTTCATCACTAAAATGAACAATCATTCTTTCAAAATCATCTATCATAGACGAATCTAAATAATGCTGTGTAAGTTTTCCTAAACTCGGAAAATCGGTTGAATATTTTTTTTCTAATAAGAAAAATTCTTCAATAATATTTTTTCCATACAAAGAAGAATTTGTATTAATCTTTGAAATATCCTTTTCAAGTAAAGATAGAATATTTTGATTTGGACTAGCTTGGGCCTCGTCATAGACTTTAATTGATTTATTGAAGTCTCCAATTTTAAATAAGCCTTCTGCCTTTAGTATTAAGGCACCTTTAACATTTTTTTCCATTGTGTATATTATTTAATTAAGAACTGTGTTTATTAAACTTACATTAACATTTTTTAAAATACAGTCAACTTACATAAAAAATGTATATATTGTATAAAAAATTCATTAAATTATAAATTATGTGCTAGAATTGGACTTATTTATTAAAATTATTTAAATGGAAAAAAATTACAAATATCTAGGCAGTATAAGTGTATTCTTCGTTTCAGTTTTACTTATTTCAAATGTAGCTTCGACAAAAATAGTGGACTTTAATTGGTTCACATTTGATGGTGGAACACTACTATTCCCTTTGAGTTATATTTTTGGTGACATATTAACTGAAGTTTATGGATACAAAAGAAGTAGAAAAGTCATCTGGCTTGGCTTCTTTATGGCATTACTTATGTCCTTGATATTTATCATTGTAGGCAAATTGCCATCTGCTCCAGGCTGGGACAACCAAGTTGCTTATGATCTAATACTTGGCTTAACTCCAAGAATAGTGATAGCAAGTCTCGTAGCATATACATGTGGAGAATTTTCTAATTCATATATTTTGGCAAAAATGAAGATTTGGACAAAAGGAAAATGGTTATGGACAAGAACAATCGGATCAACAATAGTCGGAGAATTTATAGATAGTATTCTTTTTATTCTAATTGCTTTTTGGGGAATATTACCAGGAGCATTGCTTTTAACTTTGATTATTTCAAATTATATTTTCAAAACATTAGTAGAAGTAATATTTACTCCAGTTACATACAAAGTAGTTAATTTCTTAAAGAAAAAAGAAGCTGAAGATTATTATGATATAGACACAAACTTCAATCCATTCAACCTGAATGGTTAGACTACAACCTTTGGTAATAATGGGCTTATGCGAGTAGTTATCTCATAATTAATTGTATTTATATGTGTCGCTAACTCTTCAACAGAAATTTGTAGATATCCTTGCTTGCCGATTATGACAACCTCATCTTCATTTAAGATATTTTTTAAATGACTAACGTCAACTACAAACATATTCATCATAACTCTACCTAAAATTTTACATTTAGTACCACCAATCAGAACTTCTCCATTATTAGAAAAACCACGATCAAAACCATCGGCATAACCAAGAGGAATAAGAGCGATTTTTGTATCATTTTTTGCAACATACGTTAAACCATAACCGACACTATCCCCTTTTTTTAAGCTCTTAATTTGCGCAACTTTTGTTTTAAGGGAAAGTACTGGTTTTAACTCTAAAGTGCTCTTATACGTTGATTTTATGTGTTCTGATGGCCATAAACCATATACGCCTATACCTAATCGTATAATATTATTTATTCCTTTAGCTTTTTCATAAACCAAAAGACCAGAAGTCGCTGACATATGAGTTTTTATATCTGAGAAATTAAAATCATTTGCCAATTTCAATGCTTTTTCATAACATTTGATTTGTTTATATGCATGTGAAAAATCATTCGTATCCTCTATGTTTGCAAAATGTGCATACATACCAGTTACTTTTATATATTTATTTTTTTTAATTTCAGTAAAAAGATTTTCTAATTCACTTAATTGAAAACCTTCACGGCCTAAATATGCATCTACTGGTATGTGAACTTCTTGAACTTTTTTAAAACTCTTTGCTACGCTAGAAATTTTTAGCATCTGATCAATTGAAAAAATAGACAAGATGCATTCTAGTTTCATGATTTCCTTTATGTCACTTTTTTGTACGTATCCAAAAACAAAAGTTTTTTTCTTACTAATTTTTCGTAACAACCTTAGTTCTTCAATACTATCAACTTGAAAATAATCTACATGCGGTTCAAGTATTTTTACAATTTCATTTTGCCCGTGACCATATGCATTGCCCTTTATAGCGACAGAAAATTCAGTTCCCTTTTTGGCAACTTTTTTTAATTGCTTGATATTATTTACTAAATTACTTTTTGATAGTTCTATATATGAAAGTGGTAAGTCCATTTTAATATCCAGAATTCTTTATGATTTTTTCTAATAGTTCCCTAGGGAAGATAGCTGGTTTTTCTGAAAGTGCCTGCTGATACAAAACTGTCGAAGGAGTAAGTCCTGGTAATGTATTTACTTCAATAATCAACAAATTACCATTGTGTACATTCATAAATGCATCAATTCTACAATAACCCTTAATACCAATACTTTCTGCAAGCTTTTCTGCATATTTTCGTGTTTTCTCAATAACTGCAGGTTTCATAATTTCTTTTGGTGGTGGTGTTATATTTATACCTGTGCCACCTTGGAATTTTTCTTCAAGAGAAAGAACTTCCCCTTCAGCAATAGTTATACTTGGATTAAAAGCATGCATTTTTGAACCTGCCTTGAGCGAAGTCGAAAGATTTCTTTCTAATATTCCGATGGTCACTTCAACCCAGCCACTTTTTTTGATGTATTTTAATTTATTTCCATTTACTCGTACTACATCTGTTTCAACAAATTTTTCAAATAAAATTTCTTTTACCTCTTTATTTGGCATTTCAATAATAGCTCCTTGATTTTTCAATGTATGTGCAGGAATATTTTTTTCAATCTTTTTAAGGTATTTGAAATAATTTTCTAAATCTTCCTCTCTATATAAATGTGCCACACCAGTAGAACAACCATCATCTTTAGGTTTGACTATTAAAGTCTTGGTTCCTAATTCTTTCTTTAGATAATTCCAAAGTTGTTTTGATTCCTCTAATTTAAATTTGGAAACTGAAATTACTTTTTGTGGAACGATAGACACACCTTTTATCTCAGCTCTTCTGATGAATTCTCCTGTATCGAACTTATCCATACAAAGCTTTGACGTGCTTTCTTCTGATCCATTAAACTTAACTCCATTTTTTAATAACAATTTTTGAATAATACCATTCTCACCATCACCACCATGAAGACCAAGAAATACAAAATCATGTTTTTTTGCAAATTCATTTAATGATATTTTCTTTGGAACAAAGAAAGGCTCTGAAATATTTTTATCAGTCAACATTAATTCATCTTTCGCTTTCTTGATCAAATGCTCTGTTTTTACCCTTTCTTTTTGGGCTTTTTTTGCATTTTCAATTATTTCTTCAACAGTATGATTTAAAATCAATGCATAAGGCAATTCCCATACATTATTATCAAAATCCAATAAATATGGTTTAGGTTTATAAATCATTGAATTACGCAACTTCAACCAAACATTCGTACCACTCATAAGTGATACTTGTCTTTCTGATGTATTGCCACCAAAGATGACTGCAACGTCTTTTCTCTTTTCCTTTTTTTCTTTTTGTATTTTGTCGGTAAAATTAATTTTCTGTCTTAGGCATGAATTTTCTACAACATATTTCAAAAAATCAGAATGACTCATACCAAGCTGTGAAGATTGCTGGAAGAGAAAACTATTTTGCTCCATACCAGAGACAGTATTAAAATCAGAAAACCAAATTTCTCCATTATCAAACAACCAACCATCAAAACGAGCAAAATCATGCATACCAAACAATGTAAACAATTGTCTTGCTTGAGTTTGAATTTTATGAATTGTTTCAACTTGAAACCTTGGTGGGCAATGATATACGACTTGGTTTGTAGGTAGATATTTTTTTCTGTAATCAAAAATTCTACCTTCATGATAGGTCATTTCAATTTCAGATGGAACGATAGCTACAGGTAAGCCTAGTTTATTTTGTAAAACTATTATTGTAAATTCCTTACCATTAGCAAATGGTTCAAGAACTACTCTCGTATCCATTCTTTTTGAGAAAAGTAAGTTTGTCTTTTCAAGTGCCTCCTTTGGTGAATTTACAGAAAAAACACCAATACTAGATCCACTCGTAGCTGGTTTTATAATAGCTCTTTTAACTTTATGTTTTTTGAAAAAATCATTGATAATCTTTTCATTGTCTTTTGAGTATATTTTCAACAAAGCAGAAGGTAGTGTGTAAAAACCTTTTTCAGAGATAATTTTATTGGCTTCGTATTTATCAAATGCCATCTTACAAGACTTACTACCGGAACCAATAAATGGAATATTATTTTTTTCTAGAAAAGCTTGTATCTGACCGTCTTCTCCAAAAGAACCATGCATCGCAGGAAATGTGATATTGCAAGATTTTAATAACTTCACCAATGATTCTTCAGTTAAAGGAGTTGCGTGCTGTGAAAGCTTAAAATCAAAATCTGAAGGACTATTAGAATATAGTTGCTCTTTAGAGATTTTATAAGCTCGTTTTTTATAATCGAAATAAATAGGTACTATTTCGATAGTATCACTACTTAAATGATCAAGTACAGAACGTGCAGAATTCAAGGAAATTCCTCGTTCTAGTGATGGTCCGCCTGTTAATAGTGCGATTTTCATGGTATTTTTTGCAAAAAATTACTTTTAATATGACCTTATATTATAAGATATATTAAAAAAAGTCAAAGTTTTCTAAAAAAACCTTGTATTTATTGCAAAAA
>JBAXEA010000041.1:0-5734 GCA_037140655.1 bacterium
CCTCCACCCCCTCCTCCTCCGCCGCCTGCTCCTCCAGCACCAGAGCTAGAAAAAGAAGATGAAAAACTAGAACTAAAAGATGATGCAAATGATGATGCAGAAAAATTCGAAAAACCTGAAGAAGAGCCTGCATACATACCACTACCACCATGATACCAGGTTGGTTGTACAATTGAAATACCATCAAAAGCTTTTGCCCATTTTTTCTCCACACCGAAAATCATTGCATAAGGAAGATATTTTTCAAACATTTCTGGAGTTAAATTTTGCATTCTGTATTTTTCTGCAGTACTTAAATACAATTTAAAACCCAGCCAATCTTTTTTCAAAATTATTCCTTTTTGATTTAATCTTGGATTATACTTAGAATAAAAGAAAGCAATAATTGCAAAGACTATCCCTCCAGCTAAAAACATAAATTGTTCTATATTTGTAGAAATATTTTGAAAAGCAATTAAAATTATAATACAAGCAATAACTACAGGTGAAGAAAATATTAATGATTTTTTTATAAAAAAATCATTTGAAATTGGAACCATATAAGCATCAGTTTCTTTTTCAAGTTCCTTATATAACTTACTTTTTGCATCTTCAATATCAGCAAAAAATCTCATCTTCATTGAGTAATCTCTTGAACTTTTCATTTGAAATGTTGAAAAAGTACTTCCGAAAAATAAAGTATCAATAAATTTTTGCTCATATTCTTTTAAATCGCCTTTATTTGAATTTATTTTTGTAAGTAAGAACTCTTTCGAATAAGATGCTTTTATAAATCTAATTACCATAGGAATCAAAAATACAAATATTATTGCTACAACAAGAAAGCCAAATGAATCCATTTTAAAGAAACTTTCAAAAAATATTGCAAAAACTACACCTAAAACCAAAAAAACTGGTTGGACTCCAGCAACACTATTCATATAAGGAAATTCTTTCCATACATTTATCTTTTCTTCTTCAATTTTAAGATAACCCCTTATAGCTAAATCAACTATGGTTGCAGACCAAGTTATATTTGAAATTCCCTCTTTTATAAGCACCTCAGCCATAGCTGGTGGAAGATTTTCTGGTGGTTCATATTCTGGCACGATTGTCATATTCCTTTCTGGATATATTTCTTTTATATACCAATAAACAAATGCGCCAATTAAACTAAACAATACAAGTAAAATAAATGAAATAATTCCCCAATAAATTTTTATAAAATCTACATAATAAGCATTTTTATCCACCATACCCTTTGGCCAATCAACAGCTACAGTTAGGTTGTTTTTTGGGGGAATCTCTTTATTAATAGCCATAAAAACTCCGCTACTTCTCTTTTCACAATAAGAACTATTTACACCATCTTTATCATATGAAGAAGAATAGATACTATAAACTAACTTAGATTGATCGCTTACCACCTTTGGTAAAATTAATTCAAAAGTAGATTTCAACACAGGAACATCATAATCAGTAAATAAGTTCCAATAAAATTCATCATTGTTTTTATAAAAACCCACAGAACCATGAACTTTGTAATTGATAATCCAAACGTGTTTTGTATCTTTTAAATTGTAATACCATTCTATATTCAGAGCTCCATTTTGTTCATAATAAGCATATTTACCCCAACTACTTGAATCAGTTTTTTCCAAAATCGAATTACTAAAAACAAGAGGAATATTTGTTTCCCCGTCTATCACACTTACATCAGAAATAGAATCAATTTTATTAAATGGTATACTGCGCCACCCTTTATGAAATTCACCTGTATAGTTAAAAGTTTGTTTCTCTGTAATATCAACAGTAGAATCAGTATTAACTTTTGCAACAACATCTATCGAATCATAATTATAAATTTGAGATGGTGTGTATTGAGCGTGAGAAATAAATGGACCTAAAAAAAGCACAGTAAATACAATCAAAAATTTAAAAAAAATATTTCTTTTTTCTTTCATGAAGTTGTTTAGAATTTAACTTCTACTGGATTTTGAGCTGCATCATTATCTGCTAGATCAAAGAAATCCATCTTTGCAAATTTAAACATACCAGCAATTATATTTGAAGGAAAAACTTCAATTTTTGTATTAAGATCTCGAACATTACCATTGTAGAATCTTCGAGCTGCTTGAATTTTATTTTCTGTATCTGAAAGTTCGTTTTGTAAAGCTAAGAAGTTTTGATTTGCCTTAAGATCTGGATAAGCCTCAGCGATAGCAAATACTGACTTTAGAGCGCCTGTAAGCATATTTTCAGCTTGTGCATGCTCTCCTGTTGGACCACTTGCTCCCATAGCCATACTACGAGCCTTTGTAACATTTTCAAACGCACTTGATTCATGTGACGCATAACCTTTTACAGTATTTACAAGATTTGGAATCAAATCATAACGACGCTTTAATTGTACTTCAATATCTGCCCAAGCTTCCTTTGTTCTATTTCGTAATGAAACTAGACCATTAAAAGCAAATACTATCCATAAAACTATAACTACTAATCCTATTCCTACATACATCATAAATTTTTATTTTTCCCCGTAGGGTAAATTAAACTAATAATTAATAAATTAAAATGATTTTACGAATCGCCTTTAATCATTTTTATTGCCTCATTCACTGTTGTCATAAATTGAGCTGGGAAAATAATTGTAGAATTTTTCTCAACACTAATTTCTGCCATTGTTTGCAATGTTCGAAGTTGTAATGCAACTGGGTGTTTAGATATCAAATCTGCTGCTTCGCCTAGTTTCTGTGCTGCTTGGAATTCTCCTTCAGCTGCCACAATCTTTGCACGTCGCTCTCTTTCTGCTTCAGCTTCTTTAGCCATTGCACGTTGCATATTATCAGGTAATGTAATGTCTTTTATCTCAACTGCTGTGACTTCTGCTCCCCATGGTTCAGTATGTGAATCAATAACATTTTTTATTTGTAAATTAATATCAACTGTTTGAGAAAGAAGTTGATCAAGCATAAATTGTCCTACGACATTTCGAACTGTTGTCTGACTAATCTGATTCACTGCATTAAAAACATCTTCTATGGCTACTACTGATTTTTCTGGATCAACAACATGATAGTAGGCAACGGCTGCAATATCAATAGAAACATTGTCTTTGGTAATAATTTTTTGAGAAGGTATGGCCATGGTCACTGTTCGCATAGTAACTCTTGTCATTTTTTCAAAAATTGGAACGACAAAAATAAGACCTGGTCCTCGTATTCCTTTACATTTACCTAGCATAAATATAACTCCTCTTTCGTATTGTTTTACCACCTTTAAACCTGAAACAACTATTAAGAAAACTACTCCTAAAATTATATAAGTCATATATTTTTATAAATTAATAATACTATTCTTTAATTATATCACACAAAAACAAGCCCTACTAGAACGAAAAAGCCGGACTTAGGGCTAGCCCTAAGTCCGGCTTTTTAAAGAATAAAAGCTTATTTTTTACCTTTTTTTGCTTTAGCTTTAACTTGCATTTCCTCAACATAAACAAGAAGAGGTGAAGCAAGGAAGATCGATGAGTAAGTTCCGAAAAACATTCCAGCTGTAAGCATTAATGCAAAATATTTTGTTGATGTTGGACCAAAGAAAAATAGTGCCAACAAAACTAATATAACAGTAAGAGAAGTACAAATTGATCGGACATATGATTGCTCCAAACTCTTTCCAACTGTCTCGCTAAAATTTATTTTAGCAATAGTAGCTTGGCCTCTTAAGTTTTCACGAATTCTATCGAATATAACAATAGTATCAGACACAGAAAGTCCAAGAACTGTAAGCACTGCGACTACGAAAAGTGTATCCACCTCTGCACCGTAGTAGTGACTTAAAATTGTGAAAATTCCTATTGGGATCATGACATCATGAAGCAAAGTAACAACAACTATTATTCCATATTTCCAAGAAGAAACTGGTTTAGCAACCTTTCGAAATGCATAGGCAATGAAAACAATAATTGCTAAAGAAATTAAGATTATTAGAAACAAAGCTTTTGCTTGTAATTCTTTTCCTATTGATGGACCAATTGAATTGAAACTATCTTCTTTCATTGTCAGTGTACCATTCTGGTTTAACACAGAAATAAGTTGTGAATGCTCAGCTTCGGTTAAATCTCGTGATTTAACTATATAACCCATATCTCCTGTTGGTTGAATCAATACTGTACCAAAATTCAATTTTTCAACAGCAGAACTTACATCTGCTTGAACTGGTCTTGTACCTGTATAAGAAACTTCTGTTATTGCTCCACCAGTGAAATCGATTCCTAATCTTTTGTTTATTTTGAAAACAAACATAGAGATGATGGAAAGGACTACCAATCCGATGGAAATACTAACGAATATTTTTTTATTTTTTATTATAAACATAAAATTATTTACTTAATCCAGATGAGAATAAAAATCTTGCGACCTTTCCTTCCCCAACGAATTCAATAGCATAAAGGAAAATTCTGGTAATAGTGATTGCTGAGAGCATTGAAACCAAAACTCCCATTCCAAGTGTCAAAGCAAAACCTTTTATAAGTGATGTACCGAAAGAGAAAAGAATTATAGCTGTAATAATACTTGAAATATTTGAATCACGAATTGAGAACCATGCTCTTGAGAATCCAGTAGACACAGCATCAGCAATTGTTCTTCCTGAACGCAATTCTTCTTTTACGCGTTCAAAAATAAGAACGTTTGCATCAACAGCTATACCTATGGAAATAATGAATCCAGCCAGACCTGCAGCTGTCAAAGTAACAGGAAGTAATTTGAATAAAGATAAGATAACTAATACATAGATACAAAGAGCAAAAACAGCAATAAGTCCAGGAAGTCTGTACCAAAGTATTAAGAATAATGCAATTATCAAAAATCCAATGATTGCAGCTTTAACTCCTGAATGAACAGCATTTGCTCCAAGGGAACCTCCGATAGTTTGTCTTGAAAGAAGAGTAATGGGAACAGGCAATGCACCTGAATTTAATCTACCAACTAATTGTTTTGCTTCAACGGGTGTAAAGTTACCAGATATTTGAGCAGTACCACCAGTTATTTCTTCTCGAACTACTGGTGCAGAAATTGGTGAACCATCAAGATATATAGCTACAGATTTTCCAACATTAGCTTTTGTAATTTGAGCAAACAATGCAGTACCTGTATCATCAAATTGTAAACCAACTTTTGGTTCTCTTGTATTTTGATCAAATTCTAATGTTGCTTTCTTTAAGTATCTTCCAGTTAATTCAGTTGAAATAAATTGTGGCCCAGCATTTAAATTCACTTTTCCATCAGGACCTACTGTTGCCTGTTGAGGAGTTCCCGCAGGAGCTTCAACTTTAAATTCTAGAAGTGGTGTTTGTCCGATCATTGCAGTTGCTTTTTCAACATCTGTAATTCCTGGCAAATCAACGATTAATTTTTCACCTCCACCTGAACCTATGCCTCCATCTTGAACTTGTACTACAGGTTCAGAAACTCCGAATAGATTCACTCTGCGTTCAATAACATCACGAAGAGCTGACATTGAATCAGAGACCTGTCCTGCTGGGACACCTGAAACATCTGCTTTATAAATAAGATGACTTCCTCCCGAAAGATCAAGACCCAAACGGAATGGAAACTTCTTTAAGAATGAACTAGTGTGTTCATAATTTTTATTTAATTTAGGCTCTGATTTGAATACAAAAAGCCCTACTCCAACACCTAATAATAATATAATTAACGCTAAAATTCTTTTTTTCCACATAAATATA
>JBAXEA010000042.1:0-5687 GCA_037140655.1 bacterium
CGCAAAGAAAAAGAGCCATAGAAATATGGTTCTTTTTTGTTATGACGTAGTGGATGTATAATTATGGTATTATTTAATTATGGACATAGAATACGAAGCGACATTTCCAAATATAGATAAAGATGAAATACGCCAACGCCTTAAAAATGCGGGTGCTGTTTTATTGCGTCCAGAATATTTACAAAAAAGAATTCCTTTTCATTTACCTGGGGTAAAACGTTCTACAGGTAGATTTGTACGAGTTCGCGATGAAGGAAATAAAATAACCTTAAGTTTTAAATCTTTTGAAGGTGAGAAAATTGAAGATCAAAAGGAAATATGTCTTACCGTAGATAGTTTTGATAATGCAGTAAAGATTTTAGAATTAATTGGTTGTGAGCCAAAATCTTACCAAGAAAACAAAAGAGAAATTTGGACATTAGATAATGTTGAAATAATGATAGACACATGGCCATTTTTAGAACCATTAGTTGAGGTGGAAGGGAAAAGTGAGGAAGATGTAAAAAATGTTTCAGAAAAACTTGGTTTTGATTATTCTAAAGCATTTTTTTGTGGAACTACGACATTCTATCAAATGAAATACGGTCTTACAGCTGATGAGATAAACACTACACCTAAAATAGTTTTTGATATTGATAATCCTTTTGTTAAGTAATTTCTCTTGACTTATTTTTTGTAATCGTATATCATTCAAATATGCGTTTGAATGAGTTAGCAAAATTAATGCGTACAGCAGGGGATGAAAGTAGGCTTAAAATCCTATGCGTTATTTTTAATGAAAAAAAGATATGCGTGTCAGACATAGCTCGCACTCTTGATATGAGTGTGGCTATTGT
This sequence comes from bacterium, assembly GCA_037140655.1. GTDB lineage: Bacteria > Patescibacteriota > Minisyncoccia > Phycocordibacterales > UBA9973 > UBA9973. Next base: position 837 of record JBAXEA010000042.1, read on the forward strand.
ATCTCATCATTTACAAGTTATGGCTGGTGAGAAATTAGTAGTGAAAATTCGTGAAGGTAAAAATATTTGTTATGAATTACCTAAGGACGCATTCATTAAAGATTTAAAGAAATTTATTTGTAAGTATAAATAATGTCGTAATTATTAATTTAAAAAATATAAAATATGAAAGATCATAAAGTTATAATTTATTCAACCACTACATGCCCCTACTGCGTTTATGCAAAGGATTATTTTAAGAAAAAAGGTGTATCTTATGAAGATAAGAATGTAGGCATAGATAGAGCAGCAGGTATGGAAATGGTAGAAAAAAGTGGACAAATGGGTGTGCCTGTTATAGATATCGATGGAGAAATCATTGTTGGATTTCAGCCAGAAGTATTTGAAGAATTGTTAAGTAAATAAATTAAATAAAAAAAGACTATACAAATATATAGTCTTTTTTTATTTTTATATTTTGATATACTCTGTTTCTATGCAGAAAAAGAAAATTGTTATAAAAATCGGTACAAATGTTATTACTAACGAAGTTGGTAATTTGGATTTAAATGTTATTAAACATATAGCAGAGCAAGTTTCTATTGTTCGTAATCGTAACTACGAAGTAATTCTTGTTACCTCAGGTGCAGTTGGAGCCGGTAGAGTTTTATTTGATAAAAATAATAAAGAGGAAACAGTGTCTGATAAACAGGTATATGCTGCTGTTGGGCAAGTAAGTCTTATAAATACTTATACAAAATATTTTAAAAAATATAAAGTAGGTTGTGCCCAGATTCTTGTTACTAGAGAAGATTTCAGAGATAAGGTTCATTATGAAAATATGGAAAATTGTTTCCTAAATGTTCTAAAAAGAGATGTATTGCCTATAGTAAATGAGAATGACATCGTGGCGATAAAGGAACTTTTATTTACAGACAATGATGAGCTTATGGGTCTTGTCGCACTTCAGTTAAAAGCTGATATCGTTATTGTCCTTACAAGTGTAGAAGGTTTAATAAATGGAGATCCAAAAGATAAGAATGCAGAAGTTGTTAGTGAAATAAAAATTAAAGATTTAAAAAATGCAAAAAAATATATCACAAAAGACAAGACAACATTAGGAAAAGGGGGGATGTTTTCTAAATTTAATATTGCTGAAAAACTTGTCGAAAATGGTGTAACTGTTTTTCTTGCAAATGGTAAAAGAAAAAATGTTATTACGGATATTATAACTGGTAAAAAAGTTGGGACTCGTTTTACGCCAAAATAGTTTTCCCTATATCAGACTTAGGGCTAGCCCTAAGTCTGATATAGAGACAGTGTGGCTTCATGAAAAATTCACTTTATGGTGGTATGATAGTAGTATGAAAATATTGGTAGTAGAAGACAATACAAAATTGGCAGAAAATCTAAAACAGGGCCTTATGCAAGAAGGTTATGCTGTTGATACTATTGCTGATGGACTTATCGCTGAGCATAGGATAATGATCAATCGAGATGAATATGACCTTATAGTTTTAGATAGGATGTTACCTGGAAAAGATGGTGTGTCTGTATGTAAATATTGGAGAGAAAATAATGTAAATGTTCCCATATTGATGCTTACTGCGCTTGATTCAACAGATGACAAAGTTGATGGTCTTGATGCTGGGGCAGATGATTACCTAGCAAAACCATTTGCATTTAAGGAACTTCTTGCTCGTATTAATGCATTACTACGAAGGCCAAAACAATCTTTTCCAAATGTTCTAAACTTTGGAGATATAAATATAAATACAACTGAAAGATCTGTAACATATAAAAATAAAATTGTATCACTTACCTTGAAAGAATTTATGGTACTTGAATATATGATGCGTAATCCAAATAAAGTTGTAACTCGCGACGAACTTTATTCTCACGCTTGGGATTTTGCAGATTCATCATTTAGTAACACTGTCGATGTGCATATAAAAAATTTAAGAAAGAAAATTCATGACAACGGAAAATTTATACGAACAATTCGTGGAGTCGGTTACAAATTGGCAAATTAAGAATAAGATTGACGAGTTTTTTGTAGCGCGACTTAGACTTACTTTTTATTATTCTGCTACTGCAGTAGTTATTTTAGGTGGCTCAAGTATTTTACTTTATAATACAATTCTTTCAAACTTAACTCAGTCTATTTCAGAAAATATCTTTTTAGATCCTGCGGTTTCCAAATTAATTATAGATAAAGCTCAAGATATTTTATTAAATCGCTTTTTGACTATTGATTTAATCATAATATTTTTTGTTGTGATATTAGGATTCTTCCTTACTTATAAGACACTCGATCCGATTAAAGTAAATATGCAAAAGCAAAAAAGATTTATTGCTGATGCATCACACGAGCTTCGTACACCTGTCGCAGTAGTTATCTCTGGACTTGAGGTGAACCTTAGTAATAAAAATTTAGATTTAGATCAAGCTAAAAAAACACTAGAAAATACTTTAAATGAGATGAGAGAATTTTCAAAATTAAGTAATGATTTACTGAATTTATCTAAATATGATATGCCTACATTAGATGAATATGAATTAATATCAATTAATGAATTAGTAAAATCTGTAACAGAAAAAAATAAAAATTTATCAAAATTAAAAAATATAAATATTGAAACAAAACTAGAAGCACCACAAGTGAATGTTTTAGGTAGTGAAATAGATTTAAGTCGTGTTCTATTTAATATTTTAGATAATGCAATAAAGTATACAAATGATGGTGGAAATATTTTAGTATCAGATAAAATTATTTCAAATAAATATATTATTACAATAAATGATGATGGTATTGGAATTAAAGCGGATATTCTAAGTAAGATATTTAATCCATTTTTCAGAGGTGATGAAGCAAGGACTACAGCTGGAGCAGGGCTCGGTCTTACCTTATCTAAAAAAATTATTGAGAACCATAGAGGGCTGATTTCTATAAAAAGTGAAGAAAATAAGGGTACAAATGTGATAATTTCTTTACCTATTTCTTCATAATATCTTCATTTGCTAAATATATAATTTGTACATACATAAAGGTCATATGTATAAATTATTAATCTAATTAATTTCCCCTTCACTTAGTTTGGGGCTAGTCCTAAACAAGGTGAAGGGGAGGAAATAAAATATATGAAATATAAAAAACAAATAGCAACTGGTGCATTAGCATTGTCATTATTAGTAGGAGGTTCATCTGCTCTTGCAGCGACAAATGTGGATTTGGGTGTTAAAAATGCACAACCAACATTTCAAAAGCAAAATAATAAATCAAAGACAAAAGTAGAGACAAAAAAACAAGAAGTGGTTGGAGTTGTGTCTGCTGTTAATACTACAGGTTTTACCGTTGAAGTTAAAAATTTAAAAGCCAAAACAACATCATCTGTAGATGTAAAAACAGAAACTACTACCACATACAAAAAAGATGGAGTGAATGCAACATTGGCTGATGTTGTCGTAGGTCAAAAGGTTATCGTTTCTGGAACCCTAGATAAGACGACTGATACACTAACTGCAAAGACTGTAAAAATGGTTACAAAAACAGAGGTTAAAACAGAAAAGGAAAAGAAAACTACTAATAAGAAATAAATATAACTTATAATCTAAAAATTAATTTCTTAACAAAATCCCTACTAGTAGGGATTTTGTTTTTTATCCCTAAGTCTGACATAGGGAGGATCCCTAAACCAGGTTTCGGAAGTGTGATACAATAAATATATGAGGAAAACATACATTTTAATAGCTTTTTTGTCCGTATTATTGTTAGGTTCTTTGCCGGTATATGCTCAAACAGCTGAACAAGGTGTAGTTAATTCAACGATTCTTCCAGTTATTGCAACACCTGATCATTTTACTGTTTCACTTAATATGACACTAGATCAAATTGCTCAAAATTTACAAGATCAAAAATATATAAAAAATAAAGATGAGTTTGTAACTATTTTTTCTAAGACAAAAGGTGATGTTATTCCTGGAGCATATAAAATAAATACCACAATGACAGTAAAGAATATTTCAAAAGTATTACATGCAAAACCGTATATGAAATGGGTTGTCATTCCACCAGGATTACGGAAAGAAGAAATTGCAGATCTTCTTGCCACTAATTTAGGTTGGACAAAAACACAAAAAAATAAATGGATAACAGTATATACAAAAATGAAAGTTGATTATACAGAGGGAGTTTATTTCCCTGACACTTATTTGATTCCAGTAGCAGAAACTCCGCTTGCTGTTGCAAATAGATTAGTTGCTAAATTTAATGAAAAATTTGCAACATACTTACCACAATTTCAAAAGCAAAATATTCAATGGACAAAAGGATTGACTTTAGCCTCGATTGTACAAAGGGAAGCAGCAACTGATGCAGACATGCCATTGATTGCAGGTATATTATTAAATCGTTTAAATCAAAAAATTCCACTTTCTGTCGATGCAACCTTGCAATATGTTCGTGGTAATAAAGGTAAGGGTTATTGGGCACCGATAACAGTGGCAGATAAAAAAACAATTTCACCATATAATACATACAAGAATGCAGGACTTCCTCCGCATCCAATTTCAAATCCAGGCTTACCTGCAATAGAAGCCGTATTGAATCCGACAAAGACCGATTGTATTTATTATTTACATGATAAGGATAGAGTTACACATTGTGCAGTGACATATGCTGAACATCAAGCAAATATTGAGAAGTATTTAAAAACAACCACTCAGCCCTAAGTCAGACTTAGGGCTGGAATTTGTTTTGCAAAATGGGTGAAAATAAACTAATATACAATAGCAACAAGCCGTTGTAGCTCAGTTGGTAGAGCACGATATTGGTAATATCGAGGTCATCGGTTCAATCCCGATCAACGGCTC
>JBAXEA010000043.1:0-5569 GCA_037140655.1 bacterium
GCCAATCTATCATGGTTACTATTTTCCTAGTTTCTTCACAGAGTTCTTCTTCTTTAGTTTTATTTTCCCTTGGACCGTCTGCAGCTATGAAAAGTTTTTGTGGTTTTGCTTGACGAATACTTTCAAAAACTTTTTTTGTGGTTTTTGGTCTGTTAAATATTATAAAAAGAATAGGTGTTTCCATTTTTTTATTTATAACTAATTATTGATTTTAGAATTAAAAAACCTTGCCTTCGGGTACCTTGGAAAAAGAAAATACCAAATGCAGATACTGTATAGGAAATTAAGGTTGCAATTGCAGCTCCCTCAATTCCTATTTTTCTGATTAATATTATGTTTAATATTATATTTATCAATGCTCCTATTAAGGTTGTATAGAAAGATATTTTTGTTAGATTACTAGCAATTAAATATTGACCAACTGAGACACTTAAAAAAACCGCCACGCCAGCCCAGACATAAATTTGTAATGTTGTGACAGCTCCCATGTAAGCAGTGCCAAATAGTATTTTTATTATTAAGTAAGAGAAAATTGTTGTAAAGGATGCTATTCCAAATGCAATCCAAAACATTAAAAAATACAACCTCCTCATTCTGCTTTCAAAGAGTTCTTTGTTTGTGTTTATGACTGACACTATCGATGGAAATAGTGATGTGCAAATAATTGTTGGGATGAAATACCACACTTCCGAAAGTTTTACAGCCACGGCATATATTCCGGCCTGTTCATTGCCTAACATGTTTTTTATCATTACTTGGTCTATCTTCATGTATACACCTATTGATATTATTGTAAGCATGAGTGGCCACGAGTCCTTCAAAAGAGATTTAGCAACACTTATATTAAACTTCCATTTTCTAATGTGGTTGCCAAATTTTCTGAATGAAAAAAGAAGAATAAGGGCGTATATAGATGTTTCGACTATGTATATGAGTGTAAGCCAGAAAATACCTTTGTTTAATACAATCACTGAAATTTTAAGAATTGTAGATATTATGTTTGCCGCTACTTGTGCTGTAACAACTTTTTTTGAAAGTACTTGTGATTGAAAATATGTTTCGAGAATATTGAAAGCTTGAGGAATAAAGTTGAGAGAGAAGAGCCAGATTAGTCCGAGGGTGAAAAGGTCTTTTGTTGTGAAGTAAGAAATTATAAAAACACTGGCGATAGCTACAAAGCTTCCAATGATTTTTATATAAAACCCCGTACCAATGATTTCATCTTTTTTATCGTGGTTGTTGATTATTTCTCTGCTTACAATACTGTCTATTCCAAATGACGCCAAAAATCCAAAAAGCCCCACAAAGCTTGTGATGTAGCTCAGGAGTCCGTAATTGGATGGTCCTAGGTATCGGGCGATATATATGCCTATGAAAAAAGAAATGCCAAGTGTGAAAAATCTACCAAAAAACATCCAGCCAGTGTTTTTAAGGTATTTTTGAAATCCTACGTGTTGCCATTTTTCCTTTATATAAGCCTTTGAGAGGGTAGCCATAGAGTTTATGAGTGTGATATATTGTACCATATGAAAATCTTTAAAAATATCTTGCGTTATGGGCTTTGGGTATGTCTTTTTGCTTGATATTTTTTAACTCAGTTTGTTTCGATTGGAGCCGATTTTGTGAAGCAAAATCGGCTCCAATTCTACCCTTTGTGTAGTTAACTGTTGTGATATAATTTCGATATGAAACCAAAAAATGAAGTTATTCTTTATAAAACGAAGGACGGTCCAATATTAAAAGTAAACTTCCAAGATGAAACTGTGTGGCTCACCCAGCTTCAAATGTCTGAACTTTTCGGTGTTGAAAGATCGGTTACTACAAAACACATTGGGAATGTGTTTAAAACCTTTGAATTGCAGGAAAAAAGTAATGTGCAAAAAGTGCACATTCCTAATTCAGATAAGCCTATTAAAATCTATAGTTTAGATGTTGTTTTATCGGTAGGCTATCGAGTGAATTCCAAGGAAGCTACCTCTTTTCGTATTTGGGCAAATTCAGTTTTGAAAGACTATTTGTTGAAAGGTTTTGCTGTGAATAAGAATTCCATTGAAAACTCTCAGGCTAAATTAAAAGAACTTGAAGGGGCTGTGTCCCTTATTCAAAATGCAATAAAGAATAAGCAGCTTTCACAGGATGAAACAGCTGGGCTACTTTCTGTAATAGCTGACTATGCGCAGTCTTGGGTTCTGCTTCAGAAATATGATGAAAGTGGGCTCGTTATGCAAAAAAGCAAAACAAAAGAGGTGAGAAAATTTGAATACGAATTTGTGCGACCTTCTATTGATAAATTGAAGGATGTTTTAATAAAGAAAGGTGAAGCATCTAACCTTTTTGGTAATGAACGTGATGGTAGTTTTGCTGGAATTTTGAAAACTGTATATCAAACTTTTGCTGGAAAGGAATTATATGCAAGTTTGGAAGAAAAAGCAGCTCATCTTTTATATTTCATTATCAAAGATCATCCATTCTCTGATGGAAATAAACGTATAGGAGCTTTTTCTTTCGTTTTGTTTTTACAAGAGAATAAAATTCTATTTAGAAAAAATAGTGAAAGGAAAATAAACGACAATGCACTTGTCGCGCTTGCTCTTTTAATTGCTCAGAGCAAGCCTGGAGAAAAAGATCAAATGATTGCCCTTGTGACTCAGTTGCTCGCCTAAGTAATTATCGATTTTAGATAGTTCAAAACAATTCATTTTATGTTATATTATTCAATATGAAAATCTTTAAAAATATCTTGCGTTATGGGCTTTGGGTGTGTCTTTTTGCAGTACCTTTTGTCCCTTTATATGTTGCAAATTCGATGTTTTTTCCATTTATTACGGGGAAAAACTTTTTATTTAGAGCTTTGGTTGAAATAGCTTTTGGTCTTTGGGCAGCTTTGGCTATTGTGGATGTAAAATATCGGCCAAAAAGTTCATGGCTTTTAGGTGCTTTCTTTGCATTTACTGCTGTAATAACAGTTGCTGATATATATGGAGTAAATTCAGCAAAAAGTATTTGGAGTAATTATGAGCGAATGGAGGGGTTGGTAACGGTACTTCATTTGTTTGCATATTTCTTAGTACTAGGATCTGCACTTAATGAAAAAATGTGGCGATGGCTTGCGTGGACTTCGTGCCTAGCAGCTTCAATCATTGGGTTTATGGGGCTTGGTCAGCTTTCACAAAACACAGGACGTATTGATGCAACTCTTGGAAACTCTACATATCTTGGGGGATACATGCTCGTGCATATTTTTATTGTAATGTATTTCTTTTTACGAAGAGTACATATTTCAGTAAAGGATGTAGAACAAAAGTGGGCTGCTGCATGGTATGTAATGCTTGGCGCTTTCTATGCTCTAGTTATGTACTTCACAGGAACAAGAGGTTCTCTGCTTGGTTTTCTAGGTGGAATTTTTGTAATTGCTATTGTTTTAGCTATTGCAGAAAAAAAACATATTGTTATTAGGAAAATCTCAATCGGACTTATTGCTGCAGTTATTCTTTTGGTTGTAGGTCTTGCTGGTGTGAGAGGAACACAGTTTGCAAAGAATCATCCTCTCATTGATAGGTTCAGTGCTGTTGCAACTTTTGATTTGAAGGGATATGCCGAAAGTCAGGGTTTTGCCAGACTAACATTGTGGAAGATGGCATGGGAGGGAGTAAAGGAAAAACCTCTTCTTGGTTGGGGACAGGACAACTTCACATACGTGTTTGCAAAATACTATGATTCAAAGATGTATACACAGGAGGCGTGGTTTGATAGGACTCACAATGTATTCTTTGACTGGCTTATAGCGGGTGGTTTTCTTGGACTCATTTCTTACCTTTCTATATTTGTAGCTGCTTTGTGGCTCTTGTGGAAAAGAGATGATTTTGAAATATATGAGCGTGCCGTATTTACAGGGCTCATAGTTGCGTATTTCATTCACAACTTTTTTGTGTTTGATAATCTCACAAGTTATATTTTGATTGCAATCGTACTTTCATATATACATGTAAAATCCGCAAAAGAAATTCCTGCTTTTCAGAAAGATTCTGTTGGTATAGAGCAGCTTGCAATGTGGGCCGCTGTTCCACTTGTGCTCATGCCTTTTGTTTTGGTTGGGATAAACCGTCCCGCATATGAAGCTAATGGTGATGTACTGATGGCTCTTGTGTATGCTCAGACTCCACAAGTTCCTTCTGATGTTGTGATGCAAAAATTTAAAGATGCTTTGGCGCAGAACTCATTTGGAAATAAAGAAATTCGTGAACAAATTATTTCTGTTGCTCCGCATTATATGACGAAAGAAGTTCCTCAGGAAAAACGTAAGGAATGGTTTAATTTTGCTGTTTCAGAAGCACAGAAACAATATGGTCAAGATCATGATGCTCGCACTCTTATATTGCTTGGAAGTTTTTATGCTCAGCTTGGTGCATTTGATAATGCAATAGGAGCACTAGAAGAAGCAAATAAAATATTTCCAAATAAGCCACCGGTAATTCTGATGCTTTCACAGATTTATGCTGCAAATAAAAATATACCAAAAGCAAAAGAAACATTAGAAAAACTTTTGGTTCTGGTGCCTAATTATAGTGAAGCACAGACTTTGCTTGCTCAAATATCGAACATGAAGTAATCCACAGGTAGACAGTTGACAAAATTCAAATATTTGCTATGATATTTATATGTGAGTGCGCTCAGTGCGCATCCTAAGAATAAATATCGCATAAAAACCCGCCTTTCGGTGGGTTTTGTGTTTATTGGTTGCAGACCGTTTTAGATGGATGGTATAATCTTTAAGGCTTTGCGTATATCGACGACCAACGGCTGCACTCACATTAAATTGATATTTATTTTGGAGACCGCACCCGTTGGTCGTCAATCTACACAAAACAAAAACACATCCGCAATACGGATGTGTTTTTGTTTTGTGTAGAAAAAAATTTTATAAATTATAAATACAAAAATAAAAGATATTATTTTTTTTGTTTCCACCACAATCAAATGTTGTAAATAAAATTTATTATTTATATTTTTATGATTTGTTTTAATAAAATCTTTATAAGAAAAAATTTTTTACAAAAAAATATGTGTATAAATATTTTTTATAATTAAAATTTAAAAAAATAATTTTTTTAAAATAAAAAAAGTTATCCACAACTTTTTTGCAAAAATATATTGTAATCATTTTCACTTGTGTGCGATAATGTATGTAAGTTAGTAACAAGAAGAGGTCACTTGTTACACACTTGTTAAAAAATAATTTTACTCGAGTGTCGTAAGACATTAGAAAAAAAATAAAATGGCAGCAAAAAAGAAAGTAGTAAAGAAGGTTGTGAAGAAAGTTGCAAAGAAGGTTGTAAAAAAACCTGCAAAGAAAGTTGCAAAGAAAGGCAAGAAATAATCTCTAAGATTATTTAAACAAAAAAACTCCTGCGACGCTGGAGTTTTTTGTTATATGAAAAGTATTTGCAAATATTTTTCACTGCGTTATTATGAAATAGTAATGAAGAAGATTGCACACAATTCAAATTTGCTGGGTCTCTTGCTTGCAAAGCATGGAGATCTTATGTGTGCATATATCCGATAAAACCTA
>JBAXEA010000044.1:0-5448 GCA_037140655.1 bacterium
CTTCACCACAAAGCATATAGACGCACTGGAGAAAAATGCCAAATGAAAGGTTGTGCTGGAAAAATAGTAAGAAAAATTATAGGACAACGAAGTTCCCATTTTTGCGACATTCACCAGAAATAAATTAAATATTCAACACTCTGAAAAGCACGATCCCAGTTGCAACAGAAACATTGAGCGATTCTTTTTTACCGTTCATTCCAATTTCTGCAATGCAATCACATTGTGATAATACTTTCGGCAATATTCCATCTACCTCATTTCCTACCATAATTGCGGTCTTTTCAAATAATTTCACTTTTTTATAATCTACAGAATTTTCTGATTGTTCAACGGCAACTATATAAAATTTTTCTTTTTTCAACTTTTTCAAAAGTATGCCAATAGTTTTTATATATTCCCACTCTACAGTTTTTTCTGCACCAAGGGCGGTTTTTGCAACGTCTTTTCGTATCCGGTTAAACCTGTCTAGAGGTGTGGGTGTAGTTCCGACTAAATATATCTTTGAAATACCGGCGGCATCCGCAGTTCGGAAAATAGCTCCAACATTATAAACACTACGAATATCGTTTAGAATTAAAACTGTATTTCTTTGTGTTTTGGATTTCATACGTATGTTATAATATTTTCATGTTAAGCGCTTTTCCCCAACTTTTTAATTATTCAATCTTTGCAATCGCAGGACTTCGTATATTTTTCGGAATTTGGTTTCTTTCTTACGCCTACACTACCCTATTTCACAAAAGGACTCAAGAAAACCAAACTTTGGTGTGGCTTAAAAAAACAAATTCAGGAATAGCGTTTTTAGTTGGTTTCTTTACAGTTATTGGACTTTTTACTCAAGCAGCTATTCTTCTTGGTATTTTTGTTCTTCTCATTCAATACTATTTTAGTGTTCGCTCAAATAAAGTTACGCGAGAAACTTTTATGTTGAGTTTTTATATTGCAGTTATAGGTTTAACGCTTCTCTTCTTAGGTCCTGGTGTACCAGCGATTGATTTGCCTTTATAACAAATTTTCTACAGCATTCTTATTATTTTTTCTATGTGTTTATTGTGATGATTTGTTCACAACCTTTCCGTTTTCTACCCACAAATCAGAAAATCCAAACCCCACATATACACTTTCGCCCCTTTTGATTTTTTCTTGTTTTTCTCTAAAGTTTTTTGCGGAAAGAGTTTCAGTTAATGAAAGAGGTGTTTTTATTTCAGGCAATGTTTGACTAATAATTCCCCATATTTCCCTCCATTCATCGAGAGAAAGACTTCTTTGAGGTTTTAAAGTAAGACTATCTCGATCCTCTAGAGAGACCACCTCAATATTTATTCCTCTTTCTCTAAGTTTTTCTATTAGGCTTTGTGATACGGAAAAAGTTAATTGCCCCTTGGTTACCCCCAGAAATTGTGACCCCGTTTTTAAATTTTCAAATCCAGATTCAAAAGTTTGATATCCTTTTTGTCTAAGAGTGATTATCGAACTCCTTACTTGGGGTTCCAAGCACTCCCAATATATACCAGCTTCAACCTCTTCCTCGCTAGCATAGAGATTAGTCTCAAGTCTATTTTTAAAAGAAGATCTCATTTCCGTAAAGGCCTCTTCTCGAAGAAGTGCGTTTTTTAAAAAAACTTCTAACAGCTCAGGATTATCAAGCAACCTTGCATCTTCTCGGTCCAAATATTCCATAAGCCGTGGACATTGTGTCACTTGAGTATTGAGCCACTCATTTTCCTTAACCCTCTCGGAGAGAGTTTTTTGAACATTTTCGGGTGTGACAAATCTGTTTGATTCTGGAAATTTCATGAATTTAAATATTTATTTTTTAAAAAGTTGGTAAATAATCTCATTTCTTCTTGACGTTTTTTCAGATCGGATTTTTTTAATTTTACAACCTTACCTTTTTCTTGAAGGATGTCATCTTTTTTTCCATTAAAAAAACGAATAAAATTCATTCCTCGCATAAGATTAAGTGTTGTGTTTTTATCAAGTTTTTTGTTATGAGAAGAATAGAACTCTTTACATATATCCCACAATTTTTTATACAGAACATCATTTTTCTCTTCCCATTTCTTATAGAGAGGCATTCGCTCACTCTTTTGATATTCTAGCGATGCAACTTTCCATAACTCAAAAGCCCTGTCGTCTATTGGTCTTACTATATCTTTAACTTTTAAGTTATTTTCTTTAGCTATTCTTTTAAATACTTCTTTTTCTTTTTTGAAATGAACAGCGGGTTCATTTTTTGCAGCAATCATAACCCACGGACCAGGTGAACCGTGATCAAGGTGGGCTTCACATGACTGAATGGTTGGAAAACCTAAAAGATTCAGAGCAACAACTGTCTCTCTTATTCCTTCATCTAGATATTGCAACAGGTTCTTATTTTTCTTATCGAACTCTTTTACTTTTTTATCCCAAAGTTTGCCTTTTAAATCATCGCACATGAAAATATAGTAACACAATTAAAAAAACTAGAAATTAACAGAAACAATATTTATGATTACTAATATAAAAACTCAATATGAATCAAACCCTCTCGAGAAGTCTCACTAATGTGTCCGCCCGGTAGGAATATCTCCCTCGACTAGATTTTTGCCGTCGCAAAAATCTGTCTGGGCACCGGCTCGTAATTTTTCTTTCTAGAAAAATTCTACTCCGCCGTTCGATTCCTACACGTAAGCTCTCCCAGAGCTTACTCGGGCGGACACATAAAAAAATACAAGACTTAAGTCTTGTATTTTTTTATGTGTCCGCCCGAGTAAGCTCTGGGAGAGCTTACGTGTAGGAATCGAACGGCGGAGTAGAATTTTTCTAGAAAGAAAAATTACGAGCCGGTGCCCAGACAGATTTTTGCGACGGCAAAAATCTAGTCGAGGGAGATATTCCTACCGGGCGGACACATTAGTGAGACTTCTCGAGAGGGTTTGATTCATATTGAGTTTTTATATTAGTAATCATAAATATTGTTTCTGTTAATTTCTAGTTTTTTTAATTGTGTTACTATATTTTCATGTGCGATGATTTAAAAGGCAAACTTTGGGATAAAAAAGTAAAAGAGTTCGATAAGAAAAATAAGAACCTGTTGCAATATCTAGATGAAGGAATAAGAGAGACAGTTGTTGCTCTGAATCTTTTAGGTTTTCCAACCATTCAGTCATGTGAAGCCCACCTTGATCACGGTTCACCTGGTCCGTGGGTTATGATTGCTGCAAAAAATGAACCCGCTGTTCATTTCAAAAAAGAAAAAGAAGTATTTAAAAGAATAGCTAAAGAAAATAACTTAAAAGTTAAAGATATAGTAAGACCAATAGACGACAGGGCTTTTGAGTTATGGAAAGTTGCATCGCTAGAATATCAAAAGAGTGAGCGAATGCCTCTCTATAAGAAATGGGAAGAGAAAAATGATGTTCTGTATAAAAAATTGTGGGATATATGTAAAGAGTTCTATTCTTCTCATAACAAAAAACTTGATAAAAACACAACACTTAATCTTATGCGAGGAATGAATTTTATTCGTTTTTTTAATGGAAAAAAAGATGACATCCTTCAAGAAAAAGGTAAGGTTGTAAAATTAAAAAAATCCGATCTGAAAAAACGTCAAGAAGAAATGAGATTATTTACCAACTTTTTAAAAAATAAATATTTAAATTCATGAAATTTCCAGAATCAAACAGATTTGTCACACCCGAAAATGTTCAAAAAACTCTCTCCGAGAGGGTTAAGGAAAATGAGTGGCTCAATACTCAAGTGACACAATGTCCACGGCTTATGGAATATTTGGACCGAGAAGATGCAAGGTTGCTTGATAATCCTGAGCTGTTAGAAGTTTTTTTAAAAAACGCACTTCTTCGAGAAGAGGCCTTTACGGAAATGAGATCTTCTTTTAAAAATAGACTTGAGACTAATCTCTATGCTAGCGAGGAAGAGGTTGAAGCTGGTATATATTGGGAGTGCTTGGAACCCCAAGTAAGGAGTTCGATAATCACTCTTAGACAAAAAGGATATCAAACTTTTGAATCTGGATTTGAAAATTTAAAAACGGGGTCACAATTTCTGGGGGTAACCAAGGGGCAATTAACTTTTTCCGTATCACAAAGCCTAATAGAAAAACTTAGAGAAAGAGGAATAAATATTGAGGTGGTCTCTCTAGAGGATCGAGATAGTCTTACTTTAAAACCTCAAAGAAGTCTTTCTCTCGATGAATGGAGGGAAATATGGGGAATTATTAGTCAAACATTGCCTGAAATAAAAACACCTCTTTCATTAACTGAAACTCTTTCCGCAAAAAACTTTAGAGAAAAACAAGAAAAAATCAAAAGGGGCGAAAGTGTATATGTGGGGTTTGGATTTTCTGATTTGTGGGTAGAAAACGGAAAGGTTGTGAACAAATCATCACAATAAACACATAGAAAAAATAATAAGAATGCTGTAGAAAATTTGTTATAAAGGCAAATCAATCGCTGGTACACCAGGACCTAAGAAGAGAAGCGTTAAACCTATAACTGCAATATAAAAACTCAACATAAAAGTTTCTCGCGTAACTTTATTTGAGCGAACACTAAAATAGTATTGAATGAGAAGAACAAAAATACCAAGAAGAATAGCTGCTTGAGTAAAAAGTCCAATAACTGTAAAGAAACCAACTAAAAACGCTATTCCTGAATTTGTTTTTTTAAGCCACACCAAAGTTTGGTTTTCTTGAGTCCTTTTGTGAAATAGGGTAGTGTAGGCGTAAGAAAGAAACCAAATTCCGAAAAATATACGAAGTCCTGCGATTGCAAAGATTGAATAATTAAAAAGTTGGGGAAAAGCGCTTAACATGAAAATATTATAACATACGTATGAAATCCAAAACACAAAGAAATACAGTTTTAATTCTAAACGATATTCGTAGTGTTTATAATGTTGGAGCTATTTTCCGAACTGCGGATGCCGCCGGTATTTCAAAGATATATTTAGTCGGAACTACACCCACACCTCTAGACAGGTTTAACCGGATACGAAAAGACGTTGCAAAAACCGCCCTTGGTGCAGAAAAAACTGTAGAGTGGGAATATATAAAAACTATTGGCATACTTTTGAAAAAGTTGAAAAAAGAAAAATTTTATATAGTTGCCGTTGAACAATCAGAAAATTCTGTAGATTATAAAAAAGTGAAATTATTTGAAAAGACCGCAATTATGGTAGGAAATGAGGTAGATGGAATATTGCCGAAAGTATTATCACAATGTGATTGCATTGCAGAAATTGGAATGAACGGTAAAAAAGAATCGCTCAATGTTTCTGTTGCAACTGGGATCGTGCTTTTCAGAGTGTTGAATATTTAATTTATTTCTGGTGAATGTCGCAAAAATGGGAACTTCGTTGTCCTATAATTTTTCTTACTATTTTTCCAGCACAACCTTTCATTTGGCATTTTTCTCCAGTGCGTCTATATGCTTTGTGGTGAAG
>JBAXEA010000045.1:0-5328 GCA_037140655.1 bacterium
TGAATGAGCAAAATGTATATATTCACCATTCTTGAAAATATCTTCCACTAAATGCGGTGCAATGTGAGGAATATTTACTTTTGTAATATTCACTTTAAAAAAACAGTCCATATAACTGTATTCTCGGCCTTTTGTGTCGTATAAATGACCATTGAAATACCACCACTCGACGATAAAATCGTGAGGGCCATTATCTTGTGGTAAAACTACAGGTTTGATTTGTTCCATAGAACAATATTATATCATAATGATTTATTTTAAAAAATTATGCATTACTTCCTGCGACATAGCCGGTCGTCCAGCAGAGTTGTAGTGAGTATCCGCCACTTGGTCTATTTATGTGTAGTAAATCACCTGTGACAAATAGATTTTCAATAATTTTTGACCTCATGGTCTTTGTATCTATTTCAGATAGAATAACACCTCCATCAGCCACTACAGCCCTATCTAGGCCCATTAGGCCAGCTATTGTCACGGGTAAACCTTTGAGTATACTAACTAAATATCTACGATTTTCTTTTGTTATACTGTGAACCTTTGTTTCAGAATTTATTTCTTTTACGAGAGACAATATTGCTTGATCAGTTCCAGCAGGTACAATTTCACTTAAAATATTTTTAAATAATTTATTTTTATTTTCATCAAAAGTTTTTATAATAAATTTCTCAAGTTCTGCCTCATCTTGATTTGGATAAAGGTCGATCTTAGCTGTGACTTGTCCTGTGTGTAATAGGTCAGCAACTTTTCCAGCTGAGTTTAGTATTAATGGACCTGACAATCCAAAATGAGTGAACAGCAACTTCCCTTTTTTAAAAAAACTTTTCTTACCATCTATATAAAAAGTTATTTTCATATCGGAAATAGATATACCTTGCAATGATTTCACCCAAGACTCTTTTACCTTAAGTGGTACGACAGTCGGAGTCGGAGATTTTACGGTATGTCCTAGATTAGATAACCAAATAAAACCATCACCAGTAGAACCAGTTTCAGGATGCGAATTTCCACCAGTTGCTATGATGTATGATTTTGCAGTAAATATTTTTGCACCAACTTTGATTCCTGTTATGATATTTTTTTCTTTTATTATTTCTGATACTTGTGATTTTGTTTTGACTGTTACCTTGCCTTCTTTTAGATAATTATCTAAAAGATTTATAACATCCACAGATCTTTCTGTTTTTGGAAATGCTCTTTTGCCTGGTTCTATGACAAATGGCATTCCTCTTTGCTCGAAAAAAATAAATGTTTCTTTTACTCCAAATTGAGAGAATGGTGAGTATAAAAACTGTTCAGCATTTTCAAAGTTTTTTAATAAAACTCTAGTATTGTATTCAGCATTTGTAATATTACATCTTCCTCCACCTGTAATTTTCAACTTTTCTCCTAGCTTACTATTTTTTTCTAAAAGCAATACTTTTTTACCTAATTCTGCTGATCTGCCTGCTGCCATAAGTCCTGAGGCTCCGCCACCAACGACAATCACATCATAGTCATACTTATTTTCAGAAGTTTCCTTTTTCATAAGTTATAATAATAACATTATAATCTACTTTTGACAATATATACTTTTTGCTATATAATCACTTTAAATATAGTTATCCAAAAAAAAAATATTATACAGTCATGAAAAAAAATAAAAACCTTGTAAGATTTGTCGAGTTTACAGCCTTCTTTCTCTTTGGATTCTTTATTTGTTATGTGTATATTCCACAAAACAAATTTGAACCTAAGAAGTATGATGAATATCTAAAGAATACAACTTATAATGATTCCGTTATTACAAATTTGGCTATTGAAATTATTGAGACAATAACCAATAAAAAACCTTTCGTTATTGCTAATGACACAAAGCTTAAGTCAGATAATTTTTCTGAACAATTTGACATGCAAAGTAATATTCGCATCTACGATATAGATATAAATATTGCTGCGTTTAAAGGTAAAAAATTTCCTACAATACGTATAAAGAGTCCAATCGATGAGATTGGGTGTCACCTTTTATCAAAAATTTCCGGTGTTGAGAACGGTTATTTTTCCTACATGTTGGATGGTAAAAAACCATTCTCTACAGTACAAGGAATTGAAGGAAAAGAGTATGAATTCATTAGGGATCCAACACCTGATGAATTAAAAGAAGTTAAAAAAAGATTTTATGCTTATCTTTTATACATTAAAGATAAGTTAAGATATTCAAAATAGATACTGTTTCATTTTCAGTACTGTGTTTTTGGATGTGTTTTTACGTGATTCAAAATGAATCACAAAGCTCGACTATAATAGTCGGGCTTTTTTATTTCTAAAATAAAAAGCATCCGTAAGGATGCTGTGTTGTTTCTGTTAAAATTATTATTCTGAAATTATATGTTCTTTTCGTAGATAATTTATTATCTCTACGTAATCGACACAACCAATTTCTCTGTTTTTATTTATGTTTTCAAAGTGTTCAAATATTTTTCCATCTACACCTATGAAAATATAATGATTCTTTTGTACATAATTATTATTTTCAGAAATTACTTCAATCGCTATGTATTCTTGTTTGAAGCGACTTCCAGTAAACTTAATTTCTCCAATATTTTTTCGAACAAGTTTAGCTATACATTCAGCTTCTTTGGCTGTTATTTTCTTAATATCAACTTCAATATTAAGCATTTCAGTATTTGCTTTCATAATATTAAATTTAAATTATTACTAGATTGCCAAGATTTTTATTTCAAATTACTTTTTATACAAAATACTATAAAAATATATAAAGGTCAATGAACAAAAAAGCTACTCTTTTAGGTGGCTAAGTTTATATTTTTGTAAAAAATGATATATAATCAAATAATTAGAATTTAATCTTAAATTACATGCATAGATATAGATGTTCAGATTGTGGTTGGATATATGACGAAAAACTTGGCTATCCCGCTAAAGGAATAGCTCCTGGTACTAAATGGGAGGATGTACCTGAGGATTTTAAATGTGCAAATTGTAGCAACAGAAAAAAGACTCACAGGTGGAAAAGATTAGACTAATTTATTCAAATATTTAGATTTTGCCTATTAAGTCGATTCCCGGCTTTAGTGTTTCTTCGCCTGGCTCCCAATTTGCTGGACATACGTTTCCTTTGTGCTCGCGGACAAATTTCGCAGCTTGAAGTTTTCTAAACATTTCTTTAGCACTTCTACCGATATCATTGTCATTTATTTCAATAGTTTTTAAAATTCCATCCGGATCAATAATGAATGTTCCTCTTAGTGACATTCCCTCCTCCTCAATGTAAGTTCCAAATAATTTGGATACATTACCTGTCGGATCAGCCAACATTGGATATTCGATTTGACCTATAGAATGTGATTGGTCATGCCATGCTTTATGCACAAAGGCTGTATCTGTACTTATACTCATTATTTCTCCACCAAGTTCTTTAACTTTGTTATAAAATTTTGAAGCGTCTTCTAGTTCTGTTGGGCAAACAAAAGTAAAATCAGCTGGGTAAAAAATAAGAACAACCCATTTTCCCATATAACTGGATAATTTAATTTTTTTAATTTCGTTTGCCTGATATGCATCCAGTTCAAAATCAGGAACGATTGAATTTATTTTTAACATTTACATATTTTAACAAATATTAATAAAATATAATAGTAAAAAAAATAGCAACCTTTTTGTCGGTTGCTATATATTTGTTAATACTATAAAAAATATTATGTATAATTTTCATCTCTAATAGTCTTTTTTCGTAGACTAGAAGAAATCGTTTTGTTGATTGGGTCATAGTTTATGAGCCCAAACCCTTCTTTTCTCCAAATCTGAATTTTTCCACAGTTTCCTATATGGGAATATCCATCTTCGGTTAAGTCTTTTGCTGTAATGTTCCTTGTCTTATCCATTGATACAAGATTGAAGTTCTTTAAACATCATTACGGACATTTTTCCACAAACTTTATTTGGCTTAATTACCGTATTGACTACAGTTGCACATGACTCAACTCTGTTTTCCTTAGTAAAGTATTTTGCATCAGCAAAACTACTACTTATATATCCCTCTTCACAAAAAAATTCGATCAATTTAACAAAAAATGCATTATACTTGATTGAATCATCGTTAATTGAAGGAATGATTTTATTGTAGTGTTTTATTGCATAAGACTTTATACACAATTGTTCTATAGGAGATAGATTTTTAAATTCATCACTACACATGAATTTAATTTCTTCATCAATATTATTTTCCCATGAGTTAAAGAATAAATCGAAAAATTTCTTAACTTCTTCTTTTGTAATAATTTTTAATGCTGGTAACGTTGGTAACGTTGTTTCTTTTGTTTTCATTTTTGATATGTATTTGTTAAGTTTTCACAAGCCCCAAAAGGATCTGTGAAAACTTAACAAAATATTTTTCAAAGAAAATCGCTTTTATGTATACTATCATATGTTCCTAAAATGTCAATAGATTCTATTGACAAAGTGCATAAAATAAAAAAGCTACTATTGTAGCTTTTATTCAGTATTGTTTTCTTTTGGTTTGTGATATTCCCTTCTGCCAAAAGTATTTTTATCAGGTTTTTGTTTTGTGAAATAGTTTTCTTGATATCTCTCATCAGGTAGATGAGTTGCCACTATTTCTTCTCTTTTTTTATTGTACCTAATAATTTCCTTGGTTGGAGCAATCCAATATTCTTCATCTGGTTCTAATTTTGGATACAATTTACTGTCTCCCATCAAGGTGTACTTTTGATTTTCTAGTTCATTTCTCGTTTTATAATTAGACATTCTGACCTCCTTTTAATAGATTATTAGAAAATTTTTTTTAAATAACTAAATTAGTATTGTATCTAGGTTAGTCTTAATAGAGTCTTTTGTCAATAAAATCGTAGTTTATATCTAGATGTTGTACAATAACTAGGTGAAAAAACAGTCGAAAAATCTATATTTGCACGCAGACGGAGATTCTTTCTTTGTGGCTTGTGAGATATCAGTACATCCTGAGCTTAAAGGGCTCCCTGTTATTGTCGGTGGAGACAGAGGCATAGCTGTAGCAATGAGTCCTGAAGCAAAAAAGCTCGGTGTGACTAGAGGTATGCCAGTTTTTCAAGTCAAAAGAGAATTGCCAGATGTTATAATTTTATCTCATCATTTTGATCTATATAATGATATTCAAAATAGAATGCATCGGATACTTTTAGGATATTTTAATACGATTGAAGAATATAGCATCGATGAATGTTTTGCTTTAGTTAAACCATCTGAAGTAAATTATTTTGGTGGAGAAAAAGAATTATTAACTGCTTTAAAAAAAGAAATTGAAGAAGAACTGCATGTGACCTATTCCATAGG
>JBAXEA010000046.1:0-5289 GCA_037140655.1 bacterium
GTAGGTGTCTTTTCAATTTCCGTATTTTCTTCTATTTCATTTTTCACAGAATTTGTCTCAATGTTTTGATTTTCAATTTCTGTCTTTTCAAGTTCAGCTATTTCATTTTCGAGTTTTGATATTTGTTCCTTTAATTCTTGTAATTCTTGTAGTTCCTTTTCATATTCTACTTTTTTAGTCTTAAATTCCTCTGTAATAGAAAAAAGTTGTTCTCTTTGAGATTGTTCTCTTTTGTTTTCTTCTATTTTTTTCATTTAATTAAAAAATTAACTTTGCTTAAAAACAACTTCTAACTTTCCATCTTTGATGTTTATTTTTTCTACTTTTTTTCCTTCTTCTTTTTCTATGTATTCTTTTATGTATTCGTTAACTTTTTCTAGATAAGGTTGTATTTCCTTTTTTGCTTTTTTAGTAAGACTGCCGGCTTCAATAATATAATCATCTTTTATTTTAATTTTTTCAGCTATATTTTCTAATGATCCTTTTATTTTAATACCACTTATGGTTATCATGTATTTTATTGTAACTTCAGCATCTAATTTTATTTCCCCGTTAATCCCATCTAAATTTAGTTTGTCTATTTTTTTTAATATTTTTATTTTTTCATATAGAATATTTGGTAATATTTTCTTGATTTCCTCTATTGAATATATTTTTGCACCTATTTCAATGTTATTTTGTTTTTTTACTTCTTCTTTTTCGTAAATATTACTTATGCTTTCTTTCATATTGTCTATTTTTTCAGCTTCTGTTTCTGCAGGTGCTTCTTGGGCACTCTCTTCTTTTTCTTGAGAATTTTTTATATTTTGTATTATGTTTTCAACTTCACTTGATTTATTTTGGTAAATTGCAACTTCTTCTGTTGTTAATTGCTCATTGTTGATTATTTTTCCTGCAATATTTTGCAATATTTTTTCAGAAACCTCATTGTTGTCAACAAATTTATTGAAGTCTTCTTTTTTAATCGGATTTTTTTGTTTGTATTCTAAATATAATTTTTCTTGAACTTCTTTAATTTTAGCTTCGTCACCTGACATCAATGCACTATTGAGTTCAGGAACATTGGTATTTTTTAAATATTCATAAAAATCATAACGATTTTGTAATTCACCACGAATTTCTTTTATTTCCTCTCTTTCTTTTTTTATTTCCGCCAATCTTTTTTCGATTTTTTCTAATCTGTCAGTTTTTTCAATCTTGGAACCTTTGGTTATTTTAGGATCGATAATATCCAAGAATTGTTTTTCTGTTAGATTTATTATTTTTCCACGGAACATCTCCCCACGAATATCTTTTATGCATCCTGGGTCCGCTTCGTTTAATTTTTCAGCTATTTCTTCGATATTTGGATGTTTTGAATTTATATAAAACTTACCCTTTTCTTTATTCCAACAAACATAGGTATCAGAACCAACTGTTTTAGTTGCTATGAAAGAAAATTTATTATCAATTAAATTTTTTTCTTCAACCTTTTCCCCTTTATGTTTTCCTCCTTTTGTTATTACTCTTCCTGTGTTTGGAAAATTATGATAAACAATATTACCTACGTCGGTGTTTGTTAAATTTAAACCCTCTTTTTTGTTGTGTTTATCTGACCACTTAACTCTTTCTATTTGATATGTTGCAAATTCTGCTTTTTTTGTTGTGTTTGTAATTAATTCTTCCCCACCTAATTCTTTTAATTGTTCATCTGTAAGTGGTGTAGAAAAATCTTTAATTTTACCAGTCTCATACCATTTCATTAATTCAGCTGGAAAATCATCTCCTAATGCATATGGCGTTCTTACCCAACCATTTTTATCTTCCACATATTTTTCGTTGTAGATTTTATTTCCTTTAGCATCTTTGTCTTCTAAGTAAGTTAAATTATCAAATTTTGTAACTTCTTTTGTATAATTCTCTAGCCATTCTGTGCCTTCTTTTAGTAAATCTGCTTCTTTAAGTATTTTATAAATTAATTCAGTTCCTGAAGTTGGTGCGTGTTGCCCTTCCCCATGGTGATCTATGTATATGATTCTTGATCCATTTGATCCAACGATCTTCAACCATTCCCCACCGACATCAAGAATTATATTCATACCCTTGTCCGTCTTGTTTTCCATCATTCCAATTTTACGATCATCTAATTTTTTTTCTTGATCTTCGTCTTGTTTTATTAAATTTTCCTTTGTTCCACCTTTTGGAATGATGGAAGTCATAGCTCCATTTTCTACATATAGGTTTTCTTTTGTATAGTTATTTATGATAGCTAATGCACTCTGAGAGTCCAGTTCTTTTCCATCAATAGTAAGTTTGCCAGATTCTTTTTCTTGATCTATGTCTTCTTTTCCATGAATAGCAATTCTTTTTATTTTATTCTCTTTAAATAGATCTGCTATTTGTTCTATTGTTTTTTGTTCACTGTGAGTTAAAGCACTTTCTACGAATTTATGTACAGCACCTTTTGTAGCATTCGTTCTTTTTTCTTCTCTTTCGTGAAGAGTTGCCTCAAAAGTCTTTTTTAATGTTATTTTTCTTGGTTTATTATGGTTTTTAGCTTCTCTTGTTTTGGGATTTTTATTTATTTGAGTATTATTGTTTGGATTTTTAGGTGTTCTTTTCCTTTTTTGAAACTTCTTTTCAGTAGGAGCATTTAAACTTTCACTAGATGTGTCTGATTTCATATCTTTTAAGTCTTCTAGACTATTGAATACTTTAACCATAATATGTATTATACCTTTTTATTTAATAAAAGTCAACACTATCTTAATATATTTTAATTATAAAACTATTGTTATTTATAATCAATGGGCTAAGGGGTAAATAAAATGCATTAATTACAAAATTTTTCATAAAAAAGTCAATTCACTTATTATCCACAATTGGGTTGACTGTCGGTTCCCTATGGGCTACCATTAAAGAATACAGCACAGGGGAAATTCAGTTATGGGTTTTATTAATAAAAAATATAATCCAATTCCAAATACCGTAAGATCGTAACCGTCGTAAGAATTTTTTTGTTTTACAGTACTGTTTTTGGTCGTTCTGTAATTTTGCCTTATTTTATAAGGTTAAAGGAAGAATTCTCTCGGCAAAATAATTTGTTTTATTAAACCTAAACTTAAATTATATAGTTATCTAGCTTGCACTTCCCTTCTTTTGGGATTGTTTGTTGCACCTTCTTATGCAAGTGCAAACATGATAGATGATATAGTCGCTAATCTTTTTGGTGGTAATGCTTCCGCTTCTTCGTCGAACAGTACACAACAAGATATCAATAAAAATTCCCAAAGTATGGATTTGCTGAAAGCCAATGTATCTTCAGCTTCTATTGTTTCTAATAAAAACGACAAAGATAGTGTTGATTTAAATAAAGACGTAAATATTGTCGCAGATAGTGCCCTTACTCCAAATGTTAGTCCTATTAATCCAGATGGTACTGATGTTGATAATGGTGACCCAATAACTGATCAAGTAAGTGTGTATGTTGTAAGAAAAGGAGATTCTGTTGCAGATATAGCAAAGATGTTCAATGTCACAACTAATACTATTTTATGGGCAAATGACTTGAAAAAGGGTTCAAAGCTTGTCGAAGGCGACACGCTTTTTATTTTGCCAGTTTCAGGTGTTAATGTGACCGTTTCAAAAGGCCAAACATTGAAAGGTCTTGCAAAGAAGTACGGTGTAGATATAGCAGATATTGCTAGTTTTAATGGAATTGCAGTAGATTCAGACCTTACAGTTGGAGATCAACTTATTATCCCAGATGGAGAAATAGCTGATAGTCCAACTCCAACAAACACAAAACAACCTACAAAAACAAGCACTAAAACAACAAAAACACCTAAGAAATACTCAACAAAGAGCGTTGGTCAATACTTTATTAATCCAGTTCCTAACTATGTAAGACGAAGTCAAGGGTTGCATGCAAACAATGGAATCGACCTTGCTGCACCGACAGGTACAGCAGTAGTTGCTCCAGCTTCAGGTACTGTGTTGTTGGCACGTATGGGTTATAACGGCGGTTATGGAAATATGATTTTGATTAACCATCCAAACGGTACTCAGACATTGTATGGTCACTTACATAAAATTGAAGTTCATACAGGAGATACTGTTAATCAAGGAGACGAGATAGGAGAAGTTGGTTCAACTGGACACTCTACAGGACCTCACCTTCACTTTGAAGTACACGGTGCGATGAATCCAGGAGGAACGATGCCAATGACTTGGGCAAACTAATATAAATAAAAAAGTCCCTATGTCAGACTTAGGGCTAGCCCTAAGTCTGACATAGGGACAGTGAAAGTTTACAAAATTCTTGTAATCAAGAATATAAACAAAACCCCGATAGCTGTCATTGCGACAGTTTTGATTGATGAATTTTTACTGTGAGCTTCAGGCAAGATGTCCGATACGCCTATATATAAAAGAAAGCCTGCAAAAAAACCTAGATATATAAGTAAAGATTTTTCAGACAATGTGAAAAATAACGTTGAAATACCGCCTACAACCGGGGCTAAAGCATCAATAAAAAGAAATTTCATAGCCTGCTTATTGCTATTTTTGTGCATAATCATCATCGAGACTGTATTTAATCCATCAGAGAAATCATGAGAGATAACAGCAATTGCAACAAGAATACCGGTTACTCCTGATATTTGAAAGCCTAAGCCAATAGCCATTCCATCCATCAATGAGTGCCCTGCAAGTGCTAAGGCTTGAAACTTCCCTATTGTAGGATGTGTGTGTGGTCCATATTGATCTTCATGTGAATGGTGAATAAGAAAGAATTTTTCAGCAGTGTGGAATATCATAAAACCGAAGACTAGTGCAATCATCGGAACAGTTGAGCTTACATTTAATTTTTCAATAAGTCTTATTATCTCTGGAAAAATATCAAAAGCAAGAACACCAAGAATAACCCCAGCCGTTAGGCCAAGGATTAAATGCATCTTATCTTTATATTTTAAACCAAAAAGTCCTCCTAAAAAGGTTGAGATGAAAGTAAAGAAAATAAAAATGAATTGCATAATAGTTTTGTTAGTAATTGTTTACTATTTGTGCGGGATGGGAGAATCGGCTATTACATAGCCAGGTGCTTTTCCATCTCGTAAACTCGCAAGGAAAAGCCTTTCGCTTCTCCCACATGAGTAAAGCAGTTTACTCATTATCCCCTGTGCGGGATGGGAGAATCGAACTCCCAACCACAGTTTGGAAAACTGTTATTTTACCATTAAACTAATCCCGCATTATTTATAATATATCAAAAATACTCTTTAAAAACAACACTATCCTTGTCGGGCTGCT
>JBAXEA010000047.1:0-5270 GCA_037140655.1 bacterium
GGTAAGGGGGGAAGCGCGCTTCCCCCCGGCGGTTCCCCCCTTATATAATAATATTTTTAAAAATATTATTATGTCATTTGCAATTATTGGAAATGGTTTTGTTGGAAAATACTTAGTCAAAAGACTTTTGGAGTCAGGTAAAAATGTGTGGGTTATTATCCGTCCCTCACAAAATCTTTCTGCTCCAGAAAGAGGTGTTGAGATTTTTGGTGACTATTTAGAAAATTTTCCTAATACTCTACGTATTATTGAAGGTGACATAACAATTGAAAATCTTGGAATAGACAAAAGCTGCCTTCAGGAATTATATAAACGTGATGTTATTTTTTGGCACCTAGCTGCTAATTTATCATTTGCTATTAAAGATAAAGATTTGGTCACTAAAACAAATTTAAATGGAACAATTAATTCCGTAAATTTAGCAAATAAAATTGCTAAAAAATATATACATTTAAGCACTGCTTATGTTTGTGGGAATACTACAAAAATGTTTCGCGAAGAAGACTTGGAGGTGGGTCAAAAATTTAGAAACTATTACGAGAGTTCAAAATTTGAAGCAGAGAAATATGTGAGAAGTGATTGTGTTGTGCCGTATTTAGTATTCAGACCTTCTATAATAATGGGGGATGCTTATGAAGGAAAAGCCGAAGGATGTACCTTTGGTTACTATCGTTTTGCATATATTTTTTTCATATTCAAAAACTGGCTTATAGATAGGATGGCTAATGGCTCATCTATAACAAAAAAGATCTTGAGTATGTCTGGTACTTCATATGATATGAAAAGTGATTTAATAACTATTCCATGGCTAGTAATACCATACACCACCCACGGAACAGTAGACATGGTTTCTATAGATTATGTGCTGGATAGTATGTTAAAAGGTGTTGATAATATAAATGTACAAAAACTAACAATTCATTTGACTAATCCAAACCCGCCAGCATTTAAGTGGGCAGCCTCATGTTTAGTTCAGGATTTGGGATATAGAAAAGTTAAATATTTTAAAGTCGCACCAGTTTTTTTGGTCATTCTTCTTAAGACGCTTTATCATGTTTTTTACCCATTAAAAATAAAAACCAGATCGGCAATGTGGTATCTGCCATATATTACTAGAAATTATTTTTTTTCACATAAGAATAGTAAAGCTTTTGAAATTCCTGAACAAAAACTAATCGGAAGAGATTTTTTAGAGAAAATTAATACTTATGCTAAAAAGGAAATATTTAAAAAAATTGTTTATGATAAGTAAAATAAATGTTATCATAACTCACATAATTATATTTTTTCCACAATGAAATCATTTTTAAAAAAGCTTAGGTTGAGATGGGCGATGGCCACAAAAACTTTAGGATACTCTGATGAGTTTTTGAAAAGAGTTTATTCAATTTATTTGAATCACAATAAAGTTATTCATTTTAGAAATGGTTATCCTGTGTATTCACTTTCGACACCTCCGCTTTTTAGTAAACCATCAGCAAACTTTTTTGCGAGAATTTTATATAGAGTTTTGCAGAATAAACCAATGCCAAATTTGTTAAGTTTTGCTGTGAATGATGTCTGTAATGCAAACTGTCAGCATTGTAGTTTTTTTGATAGTGTTGATGATAAGACAAAAAAAGTTTTATCTTTATCTGAGATAAAAAAGATGATGAAGGACGCTCAAGATCTTGGTGTATCAGTTGTGAACCTTGTGGGTGGAGAGCCGTTGATGAGGCCTGACCTGTGTGAGGTAATAAAGACGATAAATAAAGATCTTTCAACGATTATACTTTTTACAAATGGGTGGCTTTTGGCAGATAGAGCAAAAGATATTTCTAAAGCTGGTCTGGATGGTGTTTATATAAGCTTGGATTCTGCTACACCAGAGATTCATGATAAGAAAAGAGGAACAGAAGGCTTATTTGTCAAAGCTCTTGAAGGTATCGTTGTTGCAAAGAAAACAGGTCTCACCGTGGGCATTTCGTGTTGTATGGATGAAGATGATTATAAGAAAGGGGAGCTTGATAGGATTATAGAATTAGCAAAATCCAAAGGTGTGCATGAAGTTCTTGTTTTCGACGCTTTACCCGTAGGTAGATATGGAAATAGAGAAGATTTAATGGGACATAAAAAGTGGGTGGATCAGATGATAGAGTCCGTAGGAAAATATAATACCGATAGTAACTATCCTGGGGTTATTATATATGCGTATTCAACTAGTCATATAGCTGTCGGGTGTTCGTGTGGTTCAAACTATCTTTACATAACTCCTTATGGAGAAATTTGTCCTTGTGATTTTTATCATCGACGATTTGGTTCAATCAGAGAAGAACCTCTTTATAAAATATGGGAGAGGATGTCTTCAGCGGAAGGGTTTGGCAGTTCAAAGTGGGGTGGTTGTAGGATAAAAGAATCTGGCAACAAAGACAACGAACAAATAGATTGTTCCAAAACTTGTGGCTTGATATAATAAACGCAAATATAATTTATTAACTAATTTATTTTAATGATTAACAGTATATTTAATTTTCTAAATTTTCATCCAGTGGTTAATTGCCGAGCCTGTACTTTTGATAAAACACTCACTGTACCGGTGATGTATTATGAAATTTTTATCGCCCTCGCAACGATCGTTTTATTAGGTCTAATGATTTGGAAGAAAAAAAGTTTATTTCATTTTTTCTTGATGTTTATAGGTGTAATAATTTTTGAAACATTCACTGGACCTTTGTGGTTGAACCAGCATCTTGGAAATTTTGCATATTTATATCATGGTGTTAGCTGGGTCTTAAGTCTAGGCCTAACTACGATGACTTATTCAGTGGTTTGGTTTGTTGATTCTGTTTGGCCTAAAATTAAAGATTGCTATAGATTTTTTGTTTATCTAGGTTTTTTGTGGCCAATTATGTATTTTGTGGAAAGATTTGTTATTGATTTAGATATTCGGAGCTATGTTCCAGAGGTTTTGTTGGTTGTTAAAAGTAATTCATTACCGCTAATAAATGTGTCGTGGCAGGCGATGATGTATTTACCTGTATTTTTTGCTTTGATTATAGCTTTTTACAAATATTTAGCTTTTGTTTTACTCGACAAGAAAAATATTTTGCCAATAAACAAAGCAAATGTAATAAGAAATATAATCATAACCTTCATAGGGGTTTTCTTGTTCGAAATAATGATTGATCCCTTGGTTGTAAACGCAAACTTGCCTTCATGGTCTTACTTCTACAGAGATGTTTCCATTTTTTTGACAGGTGGATGGGTTATTATAATTTGGTTGGCAATATTTTTAATTGATAAGTTTTTTATTAACAGATCATTTTTCTATCGTTTTATTGGTTATGTGCTCACAATAACTATCATCACTGCCCCAATAGAAGCCTGGTTAATTAGAAACAATTATAGAATATATGGAGAAAGTGCAAGTCAGGGCTTTTCTGGCCTGTTATTTCCATTGTTAAATATCCCAATTGAAGTTGTTTTTGCTATACCTTTCTACTTGGCTTTAGTGGTTGCTTTCGTTAGATATTGGCAGGTTGTTCTGGAAAACAATAATTAAAATGAAAAAACTTTTAGAATTTATTGTAAAAACAATCTTAGCATTAGCTTTTTTGGGCGTAGCCTTTTATGGAGTGATGTTTATTCTTATGGTAATTGTTTGTAGTGGTTTTGGTGGTGGAAGCAACAGTTTAGGTGCTTTACTACCAATTATTTTTCTTATATTTTGTGCACTTGCAGCAATTGTTGGATTTTGGAGATTTTTTACACCTAGTACAAATATAAATCAAAACTTATCTAAGGGAGTAGAGGCTGTTGTGAATTATATAAAAAACTCTAGAGCTGAAGGTCTTAAAAAAGAGACAATTATTATAAATTTAAAATCTGGCGGTTGGAATGATGATGATATAAAGGAAGCTTTTATCTGTATTGATAAAACATTTTAGTCAATAAAAATGAAATCATGCAAAACAAAAGACTATTAGCTCATATTTTAACCCTGATCACGATTGTTTTTATGGTATTTCTAGGTTCTGTGGGCGTGCCAATATTTACCGTAATCGGACTTGCTTTATATATTGCTGTGGTTTGTACTGGAGGTATAGGTTTGATAGTAGTTGTTCCTGCTCTAATTTTGATCTATAGAATGATATTTGAAGTGTTCTGTTTTTTACTTGGTTCGAAAAGA
The DNA here is from genome assembly GCA_037140655.1 of bacterium. Classification (GTDB taxonomy): domain Bacteria; phylum Patescibacteriota; class Minisyncoccia; order Phycocordibacterales; family UBA9973; genus UBA9973. Next base: position 4,169 of record JBAXEA010000047.1, read on the forward strand.
GATCTTGTGGAACTTCGCAGTCTCATGACAAAAGACCTTATAACTGGCGAAGTTAAAAATATGTCTATAAATGATTCATCTAACAACGAACTTGCTATTATTGGTTATATAGTAAATTCCCGTAAAATAATAAGTGATGATATGATTCGGATAAATTTAAAAACCGGTGGTGGGTGGAATGATTTAGAAATAGAAAATGCTTTCAGTAAATGTGGTCCAAAAATATAATATGCAGTCAAGTGGATTCATTTCAAGAATGAATAAATATTTAAAGGAGCGTTTTCATTTGGGTCAGTTTGTTCCACTATCTTTAATTTTAGCTGGAGTATTATCTGTTGGAACTCAAATCTATTTGAAACAAACGGCATCACTATCCTTAGTGTTAATATCTGCATTAGCACTTTTTATATTTCTGCTAAGACTAAGGCTTTTTGACGAATTTAAAGATTACGAGCATGATCTGAAACACTATTCGCATCGGCCTGTTCCAAGAGGGCTTGTATCAAAAAGGGAACTAGGTTTAGTTTTAATTCCACTGATTATTCTAGAATTTGTTACAGCCTTCATTTCTGGTTTAAATGGACTGTTTTTGTTTGTAGCGGCATTTATATACTCTTTGCTAATGTTTAAAGAGTTCTTTGTTACAAGGTGGATTAAAAATCACTTTACAACATATATTTTTTCTCATGAAATACTACTTTTTCCACTATTTTTTTATCTATGTGCTATAAATGGATTTAGCATAACTTCCATCAATAATCATTTTTTTTGGTATTTGGTAACTTATGCTGGGTGCTCAATGTTTCTTCTGGAAATTACAAGGAAAGTCAGGTCTAAGGACTCGGAGATAGCCTCCAAGGATACCTACACTGCTCAGTATGGAATAATGGGGGCATCCATCCTCTTGCTAATAGTTTCTTTTGTAATGATTGTTAGTTTGTGGAAAGTGATAATTAGCATAAATCTTAATTACTCACCTGTTCTGATTTCATTGTTTTTTTTCGGGTTCTTTTGTTGGCGATTATATAATTTCAATAAGAGGCCCGTAATCGAGGTGTCAAAAAAAGTTTTTCTGTCATCTATATATTTTGTTTTTGTTTCT
>JBAXEA010000048.1:0-5217 GCA_037140655.1 bacterium
ACAAAGTTTCATATACTGACATACCTCATAAGCTTGAAGCAGTAAAAGAATCATTATTTATAGAACATTTCCAAAACTGGATTTCAACTATAAATTAATTTGACTTTCAGGCAATAAGAGTATAATTAAGTCAAACATATAATACATTAACAAAATGAATATACAGGATGTATTTCAATTAATTCGTCAGGGTCAAAAGAGTGGAGAAGATATTAGATCTTTTTTTATTACTGAAGACATCAGGGAAAATACTCATATGTCTAAAGTTACAAGCTACAATTACGAAAACAAATTCATAACGATAAAACTAGATATCACAAAAATCGAAGAACACAAAAAGGATTTAAAAAACAAACTAAAATGTGAACTTCTTATTAAGAAAGGAAATGCTGACAAATCAATTTCTATTAAATTATTTTGTGAATTCCTTTCAGGAGAAAATGAATTTGTTTTTGTTAAAACTTCCAGTATTAAATATATTGGAGCAGACCATAAAATTGAATCTTTTGATATTTAAATGACGGAAAAAAATGAGTTTGCCTAAGGCAAGCTCATTTTAATATTGTTTAAATAAAATAAGTAGCATTTTAGAGTAAATATTTTTCAAAAAATTATTTTCTTTTTTCCAAACATCCAACGTAAATTCTTTTGAATCTTTTAAATAAACCGTAAAAGTTTTATCTAATGTACTAGCAAGTTTTTCATCAACAATTCCCATAATATTTTCATTATTAATAGACTCAGATCTATTATCAATATTTGCTGAGCCCACAAGTGACCACACATCATCAGCAATGATGAATTTCGTATGGATCATCGATGGCTGATATTCATATATTTTGACGCCTGAAGCAAGTAACCTTTCATAATTTGTATGCCATACCATTCTCATAAGCGGAGCATCAGAAATGGGCCCAGGAGACACGATACGCACATCTACACCTTCTCTTGCCTTATCTTCAAGCACCATTAGCATACCTTCGTCTGGAATAATATATGGATTTACAATATATAATTTCTTTTTTGCTGAAAGCATGGTGAGCATAAATGCATCTCGAACTGGCTGATAATCTTCAGAAGGAATACTCGTTATACCTATGAATGAATTATCATTTGAAAATGGAACTGACGGGTAAAAAGATGAACCATTTAAAACTTCACCTGTCACAGTATTCCAATTTTTGTTAAAAGTATTCTGAAGACTTTGAGCCATCGTACCCTTAAATTCAAACATCATATCTTGAAATTTTTTACCTGGTTTTTTACTTAACCAATCATCTGTAATTCCCATTCCACCAGTGAAACCAATTTCACCATCGATAACAATAGAACGCATATGGTCACGGCTGTTGTATTGCACAGGATCCAACATATTAAATTCGTGGTACTTTTCAACCCGACCTCCAGCATCTTCTAAAAGTTTAATATTCTTTTGAGATAAACCATGAGAACCAAGTGCGTCCAATAAAAGTCTTACTTGAACTCCCCTTTTTGCAGACTTAATTAAACTAGAAAAAACTTTTTCACTGAATGGACCATCAGCCCAAGCAAAAGTCGTAAAATTAATTGATGTTTTTGCATTATCTATTCCTGACAAAAGAATCGGTAAAAACCTATCGACGGTATCGATAGGTACGACTTCATCACCATATTGAATAGGAGAATTCGTAAGACCTGATAAAGCTTTTACAAATTGTGTTGACCCGACAGGGCTTTCGTCTGTTATGGTAAATTTTTTAGTATTAAAACCAAAAGGTAAAATCATTGTAGTGATAACTGCACTCAAAAATATCAAACACAAAATACCAGAGATAAGAATAGTTTTAGAATGTATACTTTTTGATTCTGGCACTCCCCATAAAGAATAAAAAATTCTTTTTGGCACTTCCGATATAATATAAAAAACAAGAAAAATCCCAATAATCAACAATGCTTTTAAGAAAAAATTAACATTATCTTGGCCATCTATCAAAAATGTAATACAACTAATTAAGCCTATAAATATACTGCAAAATACAAAACATATATTTATAACTTTTAAAGTTTTATACCATTTTTTCGTATTTAAATACGATATTGTTTTCCTGTTTTCTTGCACAATATTATCATTCTAGCACTTTTATAAAATATGAGTTATGGTTGACAGTTAATATGCAAAATAGTAAAGTTAATGAAACATAGAACTTTGAAAAAAGTTTAGTGTTTATTACACAAGACATTAATATATCTTTTGTAACAAACACTAAATAACATATTGTATGAAAACAAAAAAGAAACAGATAGTATTTTTTCAAAAAAAGATGCTACTAACATTAGCTTTATTTGGAATGTTAAGAAAAATATTTTTTGTAATATTGTTCATTCCGACTCCGATTTGCTTCTCAATTAAAACAATACCCAAAATATCTATTCTGTTAATAGTAACAACACTAATATTATTTTACTTATTACTAAAACCAAGTTTTGTAATATTAGGAATTAGCTTTTTTCCATTGGTTTTGATTATTACAACAATAATTTCCATTTTTATATTTGGTCATTTTGATCAAATTAGACAATGGAAAATAAGATAGAGGTTTCTACTGAAACTTTTTCATTTATTTAAATTTAAAGTTACCTTGAAATAATCTTTAAAGAAATTAAACTTTTTTGTTAGGTAAAATTATTTCATATTTTAGAGGTTGCGGCATTTTCCTTTCATGGAGGATGCCGTTTTTTTATTATTAAAATCTTAATAAATATTATGTTATAATCAAAAAATGACGACAATAATTGACGGAAAAAAAATAAGTAAGGAAATATTAGCTGAAATTAAAAAAGAAGTGGCTCTACTACCATTTCAACCAGTATTCTGTGACGTCCTTGTGGGTGATGATCCTGCTTCTGTTCAATACGTAAATATGAAAAGAAAAACAGCCGAAAATATAGGTATTCGTTTTCATGAAGCATTTTTTCCAAGTGAAATATCAGAAGAAAAACTAATAGAAGAAATAAAAAAAATAAATGAAATTCCAAATATGTGTGGACTAATAATCCAACTTCCATTACCTAAATATTTAAATCAACAAAAAATACTGGATACAGTGGATCCAAAATTAGACGTGGATTGTCTAAGCAGTACCGCTAGTAAAAAATTTTATAAAGGAGATATATCACTGGGTTTCCCTACTGCTCTTGCTTGTATGGCATTACTTGATTCTTTAAATTTAGATTTAACAAATAAAAAAATAGTCATACTGGGGCAAGGAAAACTAGTGGGCAAACCTGTATCAGCTTTACTTTCATATAGAAATTTAAATATAGAAATATTAACAAGTAAAACAGAAAACAAAGAACGAATTTTAAAAGAAGCAGATGTGATAATATCAGGTATGGGAAATGGAAAATACATTCAAGGTGATATGATAAAAAATGGATCTATTATTATAGATGCAGGGACATCCGAACAAGATGCGGGAATAGTGGGTGATGTGGACAATGAATCAATACAAAATATTGCAGAATTTATATCCCCCGTTCCAGGTGGAGTAGGACCGATGACCGTAGCAATGCTTTTCGCTAATGTCTTAAAAGTTGCAAAAAGTAAATTGATTTAACTTTCTAAAGTTTTCTTCCCAATATCTTTTCGATAATACATTTTATCAAATGAAATCTTTTCTATTGCTTTATAAGCTTTATTTAGTGCCTCTCTTAAACTATCACCTGTGGCACTAACTCCGAGCACTCTTCCACCATTTGTAAGCAATTTTCCATCTTTTGAAATTGTGCCTGCATTAAATACTGTGACACCAGGCTCTTGTTCAGCATCTTTAATTCCTGAAATTATTTTTTCTTTTTCATAACTTTCTGGATAACCTCCTGAAGCGAGAACTATGTTACAAGCTGAAATATTTTTCCATTCAATATTTATTTCTGATAATTTCTTATCAACACAAGCATTTACAATATCTAATAAATCACTATCAAGTAAACGCATATAAATCTGAGTTTCTGGATCACCAAAACGAGCATTGTATTCTAAAATTTTTGGCCCATTATTCGTCAGTATCAAACCAGGATAAAGAACTCCTTCATAAGGCATTCCTTCATTTTTCATTGCTTCTAAAGTAGGAGCAATAACTTCTTTTTCAATTTGCTCCATCAGTTCTTTTGTTACAAACGGTAATGGTGAGATAGTGCCCATACCGCCAGTATTTAATCCGGTGTCACCTTCCCCAACTCTCTTGTGGTCTTGTGAAGCTGGAAAAACTTTATATGAAATACCGTCTGAAAATGCATGAGTGGAAATCTCGGGACCAAATAAAAATTCTTCTATAACTACTTCATTACCTGCATCACCAAATGTTTTTTTAACTAAAATATCATAAAGTGCATCCCTAGCTTCATCTTTAGTCTCTGCTATTATCACACCCTTTCCAAGAGCGAGCCCACTTGCTTTTATGACAATAGGAAAATCTTTTCCATTTAAATATTTTTTTGCTTCATCAAAATCTGTAAAAACTTCAAACTGTGCTGTCGGTAAATTATATTTCTTCATAAACTTTTTAGAAAAAGCCTTAGAAGATTCAAGTTGCGCTGAAACCTTAGTAGGACCGAAAATTCGTAAATTATTTTTTCTAAATTCATCTACGATGCCGAGTGCAAGTGGATCATCAGGAATAGCTAAAGTTAAATCAATTTTTTCTCTTTTAACAAAATCTAAAAGACCATTTATATCAGTAGCTTTTATTGGAACATTTACACCGAGCTCTATAGTACCACCATTTCCAGGCGCAAAATAAAGCACGGGCTCTTTTTTCGATTGAGCCAACTTCCAGCCAATAGCATGCTCTCGTCCTCCACTACCTATTATTAAAATCTTTTGTTTTTGCATATATTTTAACCTTTTGGATACATTTTAATGGCTAACTCTTTACACTCTTTTAGTATACCTTCTTCACTCGGAAGAACAAGTGGATTTTCTCTATGCCATTCTTTTACATTATTATTTACAAAATCTTGCAAAACTTCAATCTGAACAGAATGTTCCATAGGCAAAACTCTTGCCTGTAATATTTCCGCTGTGTCAGTATCTAAAATTGGAACTTCCCGTCTTTTTAAAATTGCTCCTTTATCAAATTCTTCTGTAACTCTATGACAAGTCGCTTCTGTCTAGAAGTCCCTATTAACTTTTTTTACAAATTCGATTCTTGCTTGATGTACTCGTAAACCGTACAT
>JBAXEA010000049.1:0-5074 GCA_037140655.1 bacterium
AATTTAAAAATTATGAAAGAATTAAATGATTATATAGTTTTAAGTAGAAGTAATAATATTCCTGACAAAGATACAGAAAGTAATCTATTGTCTAAGGGATGGAAAATAGAAGAGATAGAAGAAGCCTTCTTTGTTTTAAGTGGTGGAGATAAAAGTCAGTTGAAACATTCATTAGAAAATACTGATAAATTAAAAAGAAAAGGTGTGTATGCTTCTATTTCTTTAATTTCTTCTTTTGCTGGTGCAGCATTTATTTTATTTCTTGGTTTTACCTTGCTGGGTACACTTTTGGTAATTCTTGGAATTATATTTGGTTTTATGGGTATTAAATCAAATAAAAAAAGCCAAGCATATATTGGTTTAATACTTTCATTCATTGTTATTTTATACATAGGTTTTTGTGTTTTTATAGCTTTTAATTTAATTAAATACAATAAAAATTTTTTTACTGGAGAGATAATGACAGATCAGCAAATTATGGAAAAAGGAGTGTCAGAACAGACATTAAAAACTGTACGTGGAGAGAGAAATTAGTAAAATATAATTATGGCAACACTTTACACACAACAAACAAAAAATATAGAAAAGACATGGCTTCTCATGAGTCTATTCTTTGTTATAGTTATTGGAATAGGATTCTTTTTTTCACAATATTATGGTAATGCAAATATATTATATTTTTTCGTAATATTTAGTATTGGAATGAATATAGTAAGTTATTGGTATTCTGATAAAATTGCTCTTGCTTTAAACAGAGCAAAGGAAATAAAAGAAGAAGACAATAGAGAACTTTGGCATATAGTTGAGAATTTATCAATGACTGCAGGACTTCCAATGCCAAGATTGTGCATGATAGATGATCCAGCACCAAATGCTTTTGCCACTGGTCGCAACAAAGATCATGCAGTTGTCGCAGTTACTTCTGGGCTTTTAAAAATCTTAGATAAGTCAGAATTAGAAGGTGTCATTTCGCACGAACTTTCACATATAGGGAATAGAGATATTTTACTTTCTACCGTTGTTGTTGTGCTTGTTGGTTTCATTTCGATAATTGCAAATATATTTTTACGTTCAACTTTTTTTGGTTTTGGTAGATCGAGAGATGACCGTGAAGGTGGTGGATTGATGATGATCTTAGGAATTGTACTTGCTATCCTAGCACCGATAGTAGCGACACTTATTCAACTTGCAATATCTCGTAAAAGAGAGTTTTTAGCTGATGCTTCAGGTGCCTTACTGACTCGTTATCCAGAAGGACTAGCTTCTGCACTTACAAAGATTTCTGCTTATGGAAAACCAATGATGTATGCAAACGAAGCTACCGCGCATATGTTTATCTCAAACCCATTTGGAGAAGGTGCCGGCAAAAAAATCTCAAAATTGTTTTCAACTCATCCTCCTGTAGAGGAAAGAATAAAGGCTTTAATTGGAAGATAAATTCCAATTTAATTGTTATTTTGCTATACTAAAACAATGCAGATAAAGGATATAGAAAACCTAGCTGAATTGGCAAAAATTGAATTAACAGAAACTGAAAAGGCAGATCTTCTTAAGGATCTGGATGGTATTTTAGATTATGTTAAGCAAATTGAATCAGTTGAAGTTTCTGATATAGAAGTTGAGTATTCTAGTAAAAATGTATGGAGAGAAGATGTACCTGCTGCGCGAGTTTTTTCTCGTGAGCAAGTTATTTCACAATTTCCAGATGCTAAGGATGGTTTTGTGAAAGTTAAGAAGATTTTGTAGTTCGAAAAGCTACTTCGATTAAACTCAGCATAAATCAATATAAATAAAATTATGGATGTAAAAAATTTAACAATTAAACAAGCAAGTGAAATGTTGAAAAAAGGAGAAACTACTTCTGTGGAATTAGTTAATGCTTGTTTAAAAAATATTGAAGAAAAAAATAAAGAATTAAATATTTTTTTAGAAGTTTTTGACACTTCGACTTCGCTCAGTGCAAGTGCTTTAGAGCAAGCACAAAAAGCAGATCAAATGATTAAAGAAGGAAATGGCACAGAGCTTACTGGTATTCCAGTTGCAATAAAAGATAATATTTTAATAACTGGCAAGAAGGTTAGTGCTGGTTCAAAAATGCTCGAAAACTATGTAGCTAGTTATGATGCAAATGTAATTAAAAAATTAAAAGAAGCTGGTGCGGTTTTTATAGGAAGGGTAAATATGGATGAATTTGCTATGGGTTCTTCTACTGAAAATTCAGCTTACGGTCCTGTTAAAAATCCAATTGATCCAAGTTGTGTTCCAGGTGGTTCATCAGGTGGTTCAGCTGCGGCTGTGGCTTCTGGTATGGCACTTTGTGCCTTAGGGTCAGACACAGGAGGCTCAATACGCCAGCCTGCAAGCTTTTGCGGATTAGTTGGTATGAAGCCTACATATGATACTGTTTCTCGTTCTGGGGTGATGGCCATGGCTTCTTCTCTTGATCAAATAGGCCCAATAGCAAAAACATCTGAAGATGCAAAAATGATTTTTGATTGCATTGTTGGTAAAGATGAAATGGATGCAACTTCAGTTAATCAGTCCGAAACCGGGTTTAGGGCTAGCCCTAAACCCGGTTTCGGACGAGTTGTTGGTGTCCCAAGAGACTGGCTAAAAGAAGGAGTCGACAAAGATGTATTAGAAAATTTTGAACAAAGTTTAGAGAAATTAAAAAATTCTGGATATACAATAAAAGATATTTCTTTACCTTATTCAAAATATTCTTTGGCTGTTTATTATATTTTAATGCCAGCAGAAGTTTCTACGAATCTTTCTCGCTTAGATGGTGTAAGATATGGTCTAAGAAAAGAAGGAGAGAGTGTTGCAGATACTTACAAAAAAAGCAGATCAGAAGGTTTCGGGGCTGAGACACGAAGAAGAATTATTTTAGGAACTTATGTTTTGTCCCATGGTTATTATGATGCTTATTACAATAAAGCATGGAAGGTGCGTCATGCTATTGAAAAAGAATTTGAAAATATATTTAAAGAAGTTGATTTTGTTATGACGCCAACTACTCCTTCTGTTGCATTTAAATTTGGAGCTAAGAAAGATCCTGTTCAAATGTATTTATCTGATATCTTTACAGTTCCAGCCAATATTGCAGGTTTACCATCGATTTCAATTCCATCAGGATTTTCTATTTCTGGTTTGCCATTTGGCATAGAATTCACTGGACCTTTGTTTTCAGATCAAGCATTGTTTAATATAGAGAAAGATTTGTTATAATTAATATATGGATCAATTAAATAATTTAAACTCACAATTTAATTCACCAGATACTGCCGTAAATCCACAAATTTTTAATCTAGATTATTTGTCTGTTCATATTAGAGATGCTGTGCATTCATTTTTTTCTATTAATTTTTCTACAGTTTGGCACACCATAAATACAATATTTTTTCTTTTAGCAATATTTTTTATTTATGTTCTTTGTTATACATTTATAAGAATGCTTGAAATTAGAAAAAAAGAACATGCGCATTTACATCATGAAGTTATAGAATATGCTCATCATAAAGCAGAAAGAGAAAAAAGAGATGCAGAAAAAAAGGGAAGTCCTCAAAGCGCAAGATGGAAAATGGTACAAGAACATATAGCGTCAACTAGCCAAGGTGATTGGAAGTTGGCAATAGTTGATGCAGATGTGATGCTTGAAGACTTGCTTGATCAATTAGGTTTTAAAGGAGAAAATTTGGGTGATAAATTAAAAGCTGTAGATATGGAAAAATACAGTAGTTTAAAAAATGCATGGGAGGCTCATTTGATAAGAAACCAAATTGCGCACGAAGGTTTACAGTATGATTTACCTGAGCAAGAAGCAAAAAGAGTCATTGCTATTTACGAGCAAATATTTAGAGATTTTAGATATATTTAAAATATCATCAAAACATTTCTTCTTAAAAAAACGAGAGGGTGTTTAATTGTTGCGGGGCCACGAATCGAACGTGGGTCTTAAGGTTATGAGCCTTACGAGATACCTCTTCTCTACCCCGCTATTTTAAAAAAATACTTATATAGGCGTTTTTGAACGCTTATTAAATATTACTACTATTATACTATAAAACTATATTTTTGCAAAGGTATTTTGTATGACAACAGAACTTGTGATATAATATATATATGGCTAAGTATGGATTAAAAGAAAAAGCTCGAAAATTAAGAAGGGAAGGGTTTACAATTAATAATATTAAAGATGAATTAGGTCTTTCTAAAAGTACAGTAAGTATGTGGTGTAAAGATATAGTTTTAACTGAAGCACAATATAAAAAAATAAAAAAGGAACATATTTTTAAAACACAAAAAGGTAGACTCTTGGGTGCTGAAATGAATAAAAATAAACGTTTAAATGCTATTAAGGAAGCAGATGTTTTTGGAAAAAATTTAATTAAAAAAATTTCAAAAAGGGAGCTATTATTGATAGCTGTTGCTCTTTATTGGGCAGAAGGTTCAAAAAGTGAAGGAAGTACGGGTTTTCAGTTTGTTAATTCTGACCCAGAAATGATTTTATGTGTAAAAAGATTCCTTTTAGAATGTTTAGATGTTAAAAAAGATGATTTAGTGTGTTCTATTCAAATAAATGAGATCCATAATAAAAGAATTGATCAGGTGTTGAATTTTTGGAAAAATCTGCTACAATTGCAAGATAGTCAATTCAGAAGGCCTTATTTTATAAAGACAAAAACCCATAAGATTTATGATAATTATGATACTTATTATGGAATTTGTAAATTGATAGTAAGGAGGAGCTCTGGTTTGAAATATAAAATGCTTGCCCTAATAAAGGCAATAGAAGGTGATATTTTGTCGATGTAGCTCAGGTAGTTAGAGCATCTCACTCATAAAGAGAAGGTCGCAGGTGCAAGTCCTGCCATCGACACATTGTGGATTTTAATTTAATTCATGATATAGTAGTCATGTTCTAAGAGACAGAACATATAAGAGTATGCGGTCGTAGCTCAACTGGTTAGAGCATCCGCCTGTCACGCGGAAGGTTGCCGGTTCAAGTCCGGTCGATCGCGCAAAGAAAAAGAGCCATAGAAATATGGTTCTTTTTTGTTATGACGTAGTGGAT
>JBAXEA010000050.1:0-4903 GCA_037140655.1 bacterium
ATTATTAGCGCAGGAATTGGTTCTTATACTTTTTATAAACTACGATCGATGGACAATATTTCCACCACTGGATCAGCTAAAAAATCTGTCGTATCTGATAAGGTAAAATGGTCTTCTTCGATCACTCGTTCGATCAGACAATCAACCATTAAAGATGGTTATGTGAAAATGGATTCTGACTTAAAAGAAGTTAAAAATTTTTTAACATCAAACGGAATCACAAATGAATCGATCGAGGTGTCCCCTGTTATCATGAATGAAGTTTACGAACAAAATCCAAGTACAGACAAAAAATACAACCTAATCCAAAATATAGTAGTTCAATCAGCTGACGTACAAAAAATTTCTGATTTATCAAAAAATACAAATTCTCTTATTGTAGACAAAGGAGTATTTTTTGCTACAACAGTTATAGAATACTATTATTCAAAACTTCCTGAAACTAGAGTTGAACTTCTTGCAAGTGCAGTAAAGGATGCGAAAGCTCGTGCAGAACAGCTAGCAATAGCTGGTGGTAAAAAAATCGGAGTATTACAATCAGCTTCAAGTGGAGTCGTGCAAGTTATGGCACCGAACTCAGTTGAAGTTAGTGATTATGGAATGTATGACACTTCATCAATCAACAAAGAAGTGATGGTCACAGTCAAAGCAAGCTTCGAAGTAAAATAAAACTTAATAAAAAAACCTCCATACGGAGGTTTTTTTATTATTATTTAAGTAAAAACAATAACATCAATATTCCAACAACTATTCTATACCAACCAAAAATATTAAAGGTATGAGTTTTAACATAATTTATAAGCCACTTTATTACAAACAGTGCTACTAAAAAAGAGGTTACAAAACCAATAAAAATTATGAACCATTCCAAACGTGTTATTGCAAGTCCTGATTTGTAAACATCATAAGCTGACGCTGCTAGCATGGTAGGAACAGCAAGCAAAAAAGAAAACTCCGTTATCACTTCTGCTTTTAATTTCATAATTCTTCCACATACAAAGACAGCTCCAGATCTCGAAACACCTGGAATGACAGCCAAGGCTTGTGCTGTACCTATGGTTAACAATTGAGGAACAGTTAAGTCTTCTACCATTTGAGTAGAATCTGGTTTAGGTATATGCTTTCTTCTATTTTCAAAAAATAAAATTATCAAACCACCGATCAATAAAGCCAGTGCTTCAACTTTTGCATTCCCCAATAATAATGTTTTTATTACCTTATAAAGCAGAAAACCGATTATCCCAGTTGGAATAAAAGCAATAACAATATTTCTAAAATATTTCCAAGATTTAAATAATTTTTCTCTGTAAAGAAGTACTACTGCTAAGATAGCTCCAAGCTGAATTATAATTTCAAAACTTTTTATAAATTCTGTTGCAGGAATACCTAAAAGAATCCTAGAGATATCTAAATGTGCTGTAGAAGAAATTGGCAAAAACTCTGTTAAACCTTCAACTATACCAAAGAAAAGTGTGTGAAATAATGTCATGATTTTTTAAATAATTTAAGTAATAAATAACTAATAATAGAACCAATAATATATCCACCTAGTATATCAACTGGAAAATGTACTCCAGCCACAATTCGAGCTATTCCGATAATCAAAGCAAAAACTAAAAACAAATATCCAACTTTTTTATGATGTAAAAATATAGCCACAGCTAGTGCCATGAAAAAAGTGGCATGCCCTGATGGAAAAGAAAAATCTGTCTCAGACACAAGTGAATGAACATCTGAAAATTGAACAAATGGCCTTGGAATAGCAAAAACATTTTTTAAAAAAATAGCAGAAAGCCATGCAAGAATAACAGACAAAAAAACTAAAATAATTTCTTTAAATTTTATTACTAAAGCTTTAATTGGAAACTTTTTTGCAAAAACTTCGTGATGAAATAACAAAAATACAACTGACAGAAAAATAATAAGATATGGAAAATATTGCGCAAAGAAAATAATTAAATTATCTATAAAAATAGATTTGTGGGCTGCATTATAAAAAAAGAAAAAAATTTGATTGTTCATATTACATTCCTATAAATTCATGCTTCATATCATCCCTGTGCACTGGTCTTGCATATCTACGAGTACTCATAAGTATACCAAGTCCAGCAAATTCGACTAATAAATGTGAACCACCATAACTCATAAACGGTAATGGAATTCCGGTAACTGGTAACACACCTAAATTCATTCCAATATTTATAACTATATGACTTAAAAAATAAATAGCTATACCCATACCAAAAAGCATTTCAAAATTTGATAGACCGATCGAAGCTGTATATAAAATTCTCCAAATGACCAGACCATAGAGTATAAGAATTAGAATAGAACCAACAAAACCCCATTCTTCAGAAAATGCAGCAAAAACGAAATCTGTCTGTGGTTCAGGTAAAAATTTTAATCTTGATTGGGTTCCAAAACCCAACCCCTTCCCTATGACCTGTCCCGAGCCGACAGCGATAGTTGACTGTAAAGAATTGTAACCAGTGCCATGAATATCAGCCAATGGATTTATGAATGTTTTTATACGAGCCTTTTGGTATGGAGCAAATACGAAAAGCCATAGTGTCAAAAATGCAATTGTGGCTGTTGCAAAAACCAACAATAAATGAGTCTTTGAAATTCCAGAAACGAGCACCATGCCTAGCCATATCAAAAATACAACCATAGCAGAACCGAAGTCAGGCTGAAGTAATATAAGTACGAAAGGTATCAGTGCATAAATTCCAGATATAAATAAATGTTTAATATTACGGATCTCTACATGTCTACGAGAAAAATATTTTGCTAATAAAAGAACTAGGACCAGCTTCATCATATCTACCGGTTGAAAAGAAAAACTTCCAAGATTGAACCAACTCTTTGCTCCATGAGAAACATGACCCATTAGAAAAAGAACAATAAGCATTCCGCAGAAAAACAAGAATAACGTTACTAAAACATCTGTCCTCTTTAAAAATCTAAAATCAATAAATGAAAAAACAAAAAAAACTATCAAAGAAACAATTATTGAAACAATTTGCTTTGTAAAAAAACTACCGGAAGTTTCAGTCGGCACGAAAGATTTCATTGTAAAAAGCCCTGCCATCAAAATAGGAGCTATGAAAAATACCAAAAGCCAGTCTATACTTTTTAAAGTTCGCTCAGCCATTATTTTAATTTAACTGAAAATATATTAAACATCGGTATAACTTCTTTTTCTACTACACCACCGACTATCGGCTCTCGCCATGTAAAATTCACTTGAGTTTTCTCTTGTGCTGTAAGTGCATCTATATATGTATGACTTGCTGAAATCGCATTACCTAATTTATCATATAAAATCGTAACTACTGAAACATTTGGAATTCTAAATAATGAAGTATTTGAAATAGTTGCTGACAAAGCAGGATTTGTAGTTTCATTTGTTAAGTTAACATCTGTAATTAAAATCTTCAATTGATCTACTAAATCTTTTGGAACCTTTACCCAGACTGGCTGACTAGTAAATTCAAAAGTTGTATAAACTGGAATTGAATTTCCTACATCAAGAGCTGGTTCGAAAACTACAAAATTTCCTGAAGGTGGAACATACGTGACTCCTTCCCTTTTTCCTATATATACATTATCTTTATCAGCAAAACGGAATCGATAATTAATTTTTTGGACAACAGTATTCTCATTTTTATTTTGTAAATATGCGACAGCATTGTAACGCCCTGGTACCACTTGGAATGCTCGGGACCAAAGTATGCCAATCTTATCTACTTGCAAAGTGCATGAAATCATACAAGAACCTCCACAGTCTACGCCGGTCTCTGTGCCATTTGCTTTACCATCAAAACATGTAGGTGCTTTGTTTATCATCGGATTGATAATCAAATATCCAAGTATAGAAACAAAAGCAATAACAATTAATAGATAAATAAGCTGTCGTTTTAAAGCCCAAGTCATATGGGTATTATAACACCCGGTAGTGAGTTTTGGAAATGTACGCAGTACGCAAATTTCCAATTTGCTTTTTCTAAAATCTACTACGGGGTAGAACATTTAGAACAAATAAAAATGCCTTCGCTTTTGTTGAAGCGAAGGCATGGTTTAATCATTAATTAAATCACAAATTCTTGTTAAGAACATCTTAATTTCTTTCATTTGAAACAATTGTTCCTCTCTTCTTTTTAAACCAATATTAACAATATCCTTCAAACAACATAATGGTTGAGTTACAAAACTAAAACTATTTTTTACAAAAACTAATAATTCTTCATCACTGAGTTTTTTAAAAACTAATTTTGTAAATCTAAAATTATCAGGTATTGATTCATCACGTTCACAAATAAGAAGAATAATATCTCCCTTACTTGTTAGAAAAATTTCTTCTCTTATGCTGAATTGCTTTTTTGTTCCAAAAGAAGAATTAAAAATGTTTATTGGAATTTCAGGCCCCTTTTTACTAGTTAGTACTAATGACTGTTCAGTAATAGGGATAATTTTAGTTTTTTCATTTATACCATCTAAATATTCAACTTTAGCTCCAAAAAACCAGCTAAACCATTTTGTAGAGAGTAATTTCCCAATTTCATTGTAGCTATCAAAATAAGTTAAAAATGGCTTACTTCGATCAACTACTTTTCTTAAAATGCCTACCCATTCTTCACTGGTAAGATTTTCTTTATTTACTTTTTGCTTTGTTGAAGCAAATAAGTATTCAGCTATGCTCACGTCAAGTTTAACCGTAGTTTCTTGATTCGTTGCATCTTCTTCTTGTTTTTTCAATTGTAATTATTTTTTTGTTAAACAATGTGCTCGGAACGTATTCCTTACTTTTTCTGCATAATACTTTAATACAAACAATTTGTCAAATATATAAAATATCAAGGACTACCCTTGATATTTTGTTTATATAAATAAAAATGCCTTC
>JBAXEA010000051.1:0-4847 GCA_037140655.1 bacterium
ATAAAATATCAAGGACTACCCTTGATATTTTGTTTATATAAATAAAAATGCCTTCGCTTTTGTTAAAGCGAAGGCATGGTTTTAAGCTATATTTTTAGCAAGGTTCGATCTTGATATTAAGCATGAATAATAAAATCTTGATATTCATTAATCATCCATATCAAATCTTCTGTGAATCGATTTGGATCGTTAGAAATTTCATTCTTTAGCCTGTCTAATGATAAAATTTCTATTCCGCAACATTCTCCATCAGAAAATTTAATTGATCCATCGTAATAACCTATATACATATCATTAATAAGTGGCTGTATATAATAATCATTGCAATTAATAATCCTACGTGTATTAAAATTATTTAAATGATCAATTTTCTTAAATATTCCAATTTTTTCTAGATCAAAAATATTTATTGCATTTCTGAATTCTTTTTTAGAAACAACAATCGAAGTAAATCCTAGTTCTTCAATACATTCTTTCATAACAGTCAATCCAAAAGAATTACCTGCTACTACATGTCCCCCAAAGGCCTTATCATACAAACCTGGATTTTCATTTTTTGAGTAACTTCTTTTTTGGATATAAATATCACCTTTTGAAGTCATCAATAAAGCCCTAATAGTTTTTGTTTTTCTAGAAATATAGCCTTTTTCTAAAAATTCTTTTATATTTTCTTCATAGAATTGCTTTCTATCTTGAATATATATAAAATTTCCAGACAAGTCATAAACCTCTATTTTTTCTGTATTTGATGAAAGTTTTTTCATTTTTAATAAATTAAAAATTATACAAAGATTGAATTTTTTCATAGATCTTAATTGCATCAACATCTACCATTGTGGGAGTAAATTTACTCTTTTCTTCATTTGTTAAGTTAAGTAATTTAATTATTGACCAAACTTCAAAACCTAAATTTTTACTTTCTTCAACTTTTAGATTTTTTACTTTACCCAAATACTTATAAACATAGACTGCTCTTATGGAATAATTAATTTTATTTTTTACTTCATCGATAGTCTTTGTTTTTACTTTTCCCAAGAAAAGAAGATCCTTTATATTTATTTTATTTCCAGTTTCTTCTTCTGTTTCTTTAAGTGCAGTTTCTTCATAATTCGAGCCAATCTCAACATGACCAGCTACTGTAACATCCAATAGATCAGGGCAAGTGTCTTTGTTTTTTCCACGATGTTGAAAAATCAATTCTCCACTTGAGGTTACAAACCATACATGTGCTTCCATATGCAACAATCCATCTTCATGAATTTTAGATCTTGTTTCTTTACCAAGAATGTTACCATTTTCATCAATGATATTTAAAAAATTTTCCATATAATATTAGTATTAAATTGTAAATAACAAAATTGCTACTCATCTTAATTATATATTAAATATATAAAAAGTCAAGACCTGTAAATATAAAGGCTCGGTAATTTATATTTCAAAATATACTAAGTGATAGTATTTTTAGAACAAATAAAAATACCTCCGCTTTGTTAAAAGCGAAGGTATGGTTTTAAGCTATATTTTTAGCAAGGTTCGACCTTGATATTAATATCCAAGTATAGAAACAAAAGCAATAACAATTAATAGATAAATAAGCTGTCGTTTTAAAGCCCAAGTCATTTGGGTATTATAACATTTAAAATAAAAAATCCTGCTACTTAATGAAGTGCAGGATTGTATTTTTTTTAAAAATTAGTTGTCACTGTCAAGGTTCAACCTTGACAGTTGGAGCCAGTCAAATATTTCTTCCTCAAATTTATCCTTAGTATTAAAATACTCTGGAAAAGCCGATTTATTTAAAATTACACTTTGTGGCCTATTAAAATTTAAATAATCAACATAGCTAGAATATTTATAGTTTTGTAGAAAAGTTACGGCCTCTTTTTTGTTTTTTATCCCCTTTTCTTTCCAATCTTTTTGGATTAACTTTACAGGATTAAGGTGAATATAAGAAAATAAATATTTTAAATATTTATCATCATCTGCATGTTCTGCTTTAAAACGACTTTCAAATAATGACCCGGTTCTTTCATATTTTTTATTAAAATACATAGTATAGGCAGTCGAGAGTTTCTGCATAAAAAGACTTATGCCATTATCTACCTTTTCGTGAAGTAATAAATGAAAATGATTTGGCATTAAACAATAAACCCCTATGTCCACAAGACTACCCTTGCGGTCAATTACAAAAAGTTCATCAAAAGATCTTCCTTTGTAATCACTTAAGTGAATTCTCTCAGTACTATTACAAACAAAAAGCAAAGCTAAAAAACGCTCATAATCTATTTTGTTTAAAAATATTTTTCTCTTTTCTGTACCACGATCATAGCAATGATAAAATTCATCTGGTGCAAAAATTATTGACCTAGACATATACTTTATTATATTACCAATATATTTTTACTGTCAAGGTTCAACCTTGACAATTACAATTACTTTTTCGACATCCCAAAAATTATTACTTTATAAACATTAATCGTCTCAGTTGCACCAACTTCATTCATGCATACATATTGTTCTGGTTTTATTTCGTATGTTCCTAAAATCTGTTTGCCAACAGTAAAATTAATTGCAAGTAATTTTCTTTCATAATTAAAATATGCAAAAGAATTTGTAAATTGATCCATAAAATATGGTCCCGTTGGAATACTATTTTTTGCAGGCTTAATATCAAATGTATGTCTTATGTTTCCATCACAAATAAAACCAGCATTTGTTAAAATTCTTACAGCACTGGCTGGTGTCGATATTATTTTTCCTCCAAAATATTTTGAGAGATATGATGCTTCAACTAAATTAGTTTTTAAAAAAAATATAACAATAAACAAAATTAGAAATCTTGAAATCTTGAAATCTTGAAATCTTGAAATCTTGAAATACTTCATTTTTTTATTATACCATTCAAAAACAAAAAAAACACCACTTTAATTGTGTTGTTTTAGTGACTCCCGAAAGAAAATAAATTTTCAAACGGGATAAATCAATTACTCGGTGTTGGCGACAGCCTACTTTCCCCATAAAGAGTATCATCGGCTCAACAAGGCTTAACTTCTCTGTTCGGAATGGGAAGAGGTGTATCCCCTGCGACAAATCACCAACACTGAAAAATTGATTCTTGAAAAACTTTCCGCAAAATATTTGCAGAAAATCTTATTTTTTTAATTGTGGTTTTCAAATTTCTTAACAGGAATCGAAACATTAGTATTTAAGCAAGAACGGTTCTTGCTAGTATTAAATAAAAATACCTCCGCTTTGTTAAAAGCGAAGGTATGGTTTTAGAAAGATTTGACCTTAATAAGATGAACATTATTTCTGATTACTCTTTTCCATCAAAGTAGCCTTTAAGTCATCACGGTCACGATAATAAGTATCAACTAACTTGAGAGCATATTTAACATCATCCTGATTTCCTTCTTTAATAGCAAAATCTACGAATTTTAATTCTCCATAATTGTTTAAGGCTTCCAAAGCAAAGTTTTTATCATAAGAAGGAACGGGTCCTCTGTCTGAAATTGCACCACTCTTTACCTGCCCTTCCATTTCCTTAGCTTTATTTTCAATTTTTTGCACTTCTTTTTCTTTCCATGCTCCAAACGGATCTAAAACTTTTTCTTGATTCACTCCATCAAATTGCTTCATTATTTTTTCTCTTTGTTCTTCAATTTGAATATTATTTGCTTCTTCTTTCTGTTTCCTTGCTTCAGACTTTGCTTGTTCATCTTCAACATTAATAGGTGCTTTAGTTGGGACTACTTCTTGAGCAACTTCATTATTTTTAATTTCTTCTGAACGATTTTCGTTTAAATTAATTTGTTCATTATTCATATGAATATTATACAACTTAACAAGTCTAAAACAAAATTTTAAATTCAAAAACAAAAAAAACACCACATAAATGGTGTTATTTTAGTAAATCAATTACTCGGTGTTGGCGACAGCCTACTTTCCCCATAAAGAGTATCATCGGCTCAACAAGGCTTAACTTCTCTGTTCGGAATGGGAAGAGGTGTATCCCCTGCGACAAATCACCAACACTGAAAAATTGATTCTTGAAAAACTTTCCGCAAAATATTTGCAGAAAATCTTATTTTTTTAATTGTGGTTTTCAAATTTCTTAACAGGAATCGAAACATTAGTACTTCTCAGCTTAACGCATTGCTGCGCTTCCACTTAAAGCCTATCAACGTGATCATCTCTCACGGTTCTTAACGATTCCTAATCTTGAAGCTGGCTTCCCTCTTAGATGCTTTCAGAGGTTATCCATTCCCGACATAGCTACCGAGCAGTGCCATTGGCATGACAGCTCGTACACCAGAGGTCAGTTCACTCCGGTCCTCTCGTACTAGGAGCAAATCTTCTCAAGAATCAACGAGTGCAGTAGATAGGAGACCAACCTGTCTCACGCATCTACATCGTTAGGCTCTAGGCATTAGGCACTAGGCTCTAGCGAATTTCCACAATTACTTGTGGGATTGGACTATACATTCTTCGATTTAAATCGAAGGTCGGTTTGTAGTCTCTACAAAGAAAATAAATTTTCTTCTCGGTGTTGTCCTCGCGTGAGCTTTAGCTTTTACGCGATTGGATTTCTCCGAAAACCCCGACTTCTTCATATAAAATTTTTCAAAATTACATGACCGCCGTGTTCCCGTAAAATTTGCTTCGCAAATCACGGGATTGGTTGCTTTCAGTTTTATAACAGTTTATAAGTTCATTTGAGTTCTATAAATTCCTCTGAGGGTTCAGATTGTGGAAAAGTCACGATATATATTGCTATATGATGTAACTTCTCCACGGTCTGAACCCAGCTCGCGTACCTTTTTAAATGGCGAACAGCCATACGCTTG
>JBAXEA010000052.1:0-4656 GCA_037140655.1 bacterium
CTAGAATTCTCTCTGTTGAAAATCTTTGGACCTATTTTTCTTCCAAACCAATATCCTACGTTATCTCCAAGTATGGCCGCAATAACTATTACAGTAGTGAGTGCGTATATGTTAAAGAGTTGTTGGGAAGCTAAAAGTCCTGCTGTAAATATTAAGCTGTCGCCGGGAAGAAAAAAACCAAAGAAGAGACCTGATTCTGAAAAGACAATAATAAACAAACCAATATACCCTACAGTTTTTATAAGCTCTGCAATATTTATGTGTAGAAAAGATATATCCATAGAGCTAGTATACCTTAGGTAGAGGAAAGACAAAATACACTATTTCATGAAATTAACATTAAGCCAAAAATTGCGATGCAGATATTTGGGTATAGAATTAAAAGTGAAGGTCTTTCAATTACTCATTTAATATTAAAGCCATGAACAGATTCCTACTCGCACTTGTTTTGGTTGTTGTTCTTATTATTTTGTTCGTCTATTCTTTTAATTCTCCGGTGAGTGTTCCGCAGATAGTTGTTCCTCAAACTCAAAATATCATAAATCAAGGAACTACCACATCTACAAGTTCGATTCAATCTTCCACAAGTACAAATCCTGTTTCTACAACATCAAGTCAGGTTTCCGTAAGTATTAGTAACTTTACATTTGTTCCAGCAAGTGAAGTTGTAAAAACCGGAACGGTTGTTGTTTGGACAAATAATGATTCCGTTGTTCACACTGTTAATGGGGGAAGTATATTTAGCAGTGCTGTATTGCAACCTGGGGATACTTTTTCTTTCACCTTCAATCAGCCAGGAACATTTAACTATACGTGCAGCATTCATCCTTCTATGAAAGGACGGATAATTGTTCAATAAGTTTGGTTACGATATGAAAACTAGAATAATCAGTGTTTTAGAAGCGTCAAAATTAAAGGATGAAGGCGCGGCACTTGTTTATATTTTACCTAAAGAATATTTTGATGCTGGTCATATTGAGGGTTCAATAAATATTAGTGTCTACGATGATGACTTTGCTTCAAAAATTAAAGAGGCTTTTAAAAATAAAGCTGATCATATTGTGTTGTATGGTAAAAACAAAAATTACACTGCTTCAGATTTGGCATATGAAAAAATGTACGATTTGGGGTATGAGAATGTATACAACTTTAGAGAAGGTTTTGAAGCTTGGAAAGAACAGGTGGGAGAATTTATAGAAGCATCGCGTCCTCCAGAAGAAACAGTTCCGATGGGTAATTATGATATTGATTTAGAAAAGAGTTTTATAGAATGGGTTGGTGGCAACTTTCTGATAGAACACTTTGGGAATATTGATATTGATGCGGGGGCAGTAACTGTGGGATTTGGTGATGTTGTAGCTGGGTGTCATTTTGTAATTAATATGCAATCCATACGAATTAACGACCTTTCGGGGTTCAATAGTCTAATCGACACTTTCCTTGTGTGGTATATAAAATCTAAATATTTTTTAGATGTGAGCAAACTCCAGACAGCTGAGATGAGATTTATAAAAATTGATCGTTCAGCAAATGCAAACATGCCTCAAACTTATGTGCATGCAGAGCTCACGCTCAAGGACATAACCAACCTTGTTGAATTTCCAGCCCACATCGTAACTATTGAGAGTGGCGCTGTGGTTATACAAGCAGAATTTGATATAGATATAGATTTGTGGAAAATAAGATATGGTTCGGATATGTTTTTTTCTCTACTTGGGCAATTGTTGGTATATAACGTGTTTACTATTAATATAAAAATCGTAACAAAAAAACCTTAATTGTGACTATTGTGTAATTCGAGATTTTTTTCAATATCCATCCAAAACATACGAATACACATAAATAAAAAACGGTAGCCAGCCATGGGTTAAAATGGGAGTACAGGAAGTTATATCTGTACATTAGTGGCCAATGAATAAGATAAATTTCATATGAATATAGTCCAAAAATTGAGAATAATCTAAATATATTTTTTTTGATTGTGAAAAGAGTAAATATACAAAGTGAGGTAAAAATGCTTATAAATTGTTCTTTATATACCACCTGTCCTACATATGAGTTTAAAGCACTATAAAATATGATAAAAATGAGAGTTGATATTAGTGCAAGATAAAAACCTTCAGTAATTTTAGTAGATAATAATTTGATTATTTTTTTTACTTGTTTTTTTGAGGTTAACCAATATAGGCACATTCCTATTGGAAAGGCTGCCATATGAACTGTATAGAGGTTGATAACCTGACTTGATAGCGGCAAGAGATTGCTTATAAGGAAAAAACTCGTGATAAATATTCCTAGTGCTGATAACCATGGGTATTTTTTATTAAAAACAATAGGAAACAAGAGGTAGTAAAATAATATTAAAGTAAAATACCATAGAGGAGAGTTTATATCTTTATACAGGTTTGCTTGAGGGAAAAAACCTAAGAAAGATTCTATTATCGTAGTTGGAGAGTATATTATTTTTTTTATAAAATCAAAAAATATATAAAAACATAACGTGTACCATAATGGTATATATAGCTTAGGTAGCTCATGAGAGTAAAAGTATTTTACTGGTTGTTTTTTGTTATTGCTTAGACTTGAACTTAATCCAAAACCCGATAATAATAAAAATAAATTTACTCCTACTCCGGCCATGATTGAAAGTGGGAAAAGAAACATTTTATCGTCTACTAAATAATATCCAATATGAGAAAATACAACTGCGAGAATTGCAAAACCTTTAAGTTCCTGTGTTACTTTCTGTGGAATAATATTGTCATCATTCTTTTCTTTTGGTCTTAAAGACAAGAATAAGAGGCAAGTTAATACAAAAATAAATATAAATGTTTCTGTGGCAGAGTTCGCTATGTGTATATTCATAAAATTATAATTTATCTAAGCTCCAGAGTCCTTCCGTTTTGTTCACATAAATTTCATTTTATAGCCTGTAGTATGTAGGTATGTTATGGGGAGTTTATAAATTAATTTAAAACTATGCAAATGAAACAAAGTGCAGAGATAGAGAAAATTAATTCTAAAATCGGTGAACTCAAGAGCCTTATAAAAGAAGCTGGTGAAGATATGAAGAAAGGTTTAGAAGGGGAACTACAGGCATTGAAGGATAAAAGAGAACAAATATTGGCAGGTGTAGATCAGGATGTTGATGAGATTGATGAGGAGCTTGTAGGGTAGTTTGTAAAATGCACTCCCCATACAAATAAGCTAGTTTGAATTTTTATAGTTAAAAATCACCCTAAGTGGTGATTTTTAACTACGTATTCACAGAAATGTTACAAAACTTTTTCTCCCCTGATGATTCTGAATATTATAAGTATAACCGCTATTACTAGGAGTACGTGTATGAAACCACCGAGTGTGTATGCAGATACGATTCCAAGGAGCCACAACACAAGTAATATGATTGCGATTGTTGTAAGCATGATACTTTTATGAATTTAAAAAAACTAAACTTATACAAGTGGTCGACCTATACACTAATGTGATAGTAGTATTATATAAAGCTATTAATGAATAATAGATGAATTCTTAAAGCCTCCTAGTGTAATATTTTGTTAGTAAGTTCCATCGGATATGTAATATATCCCAAGCCATACGGAGCATTCCTCTTGTGGTCATTTTGCTTAATTCGTCGTTAACCCAAGTGATAGGAACTTCCATAACACTAAAACCGAGCAGACGTGCCAAGGTCAATACTTCTACATCGAATGCCCAATCAAGAATTGTTTGGTTTGGAAATATTTTATCTGCTGCTTTTTTTGAGAAAAGTTTGAAGCCATTTTGGGTATCATGTAATCCAAGTGGTATGACAATTTTTACGAACATAATAAATACATTCCCTAATAATCTCCTGAGCGATGATTGTTGTTTTTTTATTATAGAGTCTTTGGTTTTTCTGGAACTTATTACGATGTCGTATTCTTGTTGTGCGTAAGAAAGTAGTTTTTCTATGTGGTGAATATCTGTTGAATTGTCTGCGTCAGTAAAGAGTTTGTATTCTCCTACAGCTTCATACATCCCTCTTTTTACTGCTCGTCCTTTTCCGGGTTTATTTTCATAAACAATCCTCATTGGTAAAATGTAACTTAGTTCCTCTAATATTTTTTTAGTGTTATCTGTTGATCCGTTTTCCACAACGATTATTTCAAAAGTATATTCTCGTGTTTGCATATACGAATATATTCTTTGGATCGTATTAGAGATCCTTTTTTCTTCATTGTGGCAGGGGATTATAACTGATAAATACATAATATTTTGATTATTTTATAAATACCAAATATTTATATCCGAAGAAATTTGAAATGAACACAATAGCAGAGCCGGCAAGAGCTCCTATATTTGCTGCTATTCGTGGAGTAATATTTGGATCAAGGTTTCCCAACACTACAAACATAAGATGGGCAATAAGTGTGTTTATGAAAAGTCCTATAATGGAAACCATAAGGAATTTCCATATTTCTTTGCGTGTCTTAGATTTGGTGTTTTTTGCAGAAACAGTATTTTTGAATACAAAGTTTTTATTCCATATGAAACTGTTTATGACCGCAACAGTAAAAGATATTGCCTTAAGATATATGTAATGCGGGTCTTGTTGGGCAAGACCAAATATTGTGATCAGAATATTGAGCACTAAAAAATCTACAGCTGTGTTGA
>JBAXEA010000053.1:0-4491 GCA_037140655.1 bacterium
AATCGGTAAAGAAAAAAGAGTTATTGAAAAAGAAAAAATTTCAGATGATTCAGTAAAGTTATTTAATGACAATATTTTACCAAAGATGGAGGAAGCTATTTTCTCTGGACCAGGTAAAGCAAAGATCGACGAACTTCATAGTATTTGGAATAAATTGATAAAAGAAACTTATCCAGATAGAACTGACTTTACATTAGAAGATGATTTATTTGATGAGACAGAAAATCAAATGATTCATGATAAAGCTGTGAAAGAAGATAAGCGACCCGATGGCCGAGCAATGGATGGACTACGAGAATTGTTTGCACAAGCTGGAGGACTTTCAACTATCATGCATGGTTCAGGAATATTTTATCGAGGAGGCACACACGTGCTTTCAGTTTTGACTTTGGGTGGACCAGAAGATAAAAACTTAATCGATGGAATGAATTTAAAAACTGAAAAAAGATTTATGCATCATTACAACTTCCCACCATATTCAGCTGGTGAAGTAGGAAGAATGGGAAATACAAATCGTCGAGAGATAGGACATGGTGCACTTGCAGAAAAAGCAATTGCGATGGTGTTGCCTAGTGTCGAAGAATTTCCATATACTATTCGAATAGTTTCAGAATCAATGGCATCAAATGGTTCTACTTCTCAAGCATCAATCTGTGGATCAACCTTAGCATTGATGGATGGTGGTGTGCCTATCAAAGCACCTGTGGCAGGAATTGCGATGGGACTTATGTATGAGAGTGATGATAAATATAAAATCTTAACTGACATTCAAGGACCAGAAGATCATCATGGTGATATGGATTTCAAAGTTGCTGGAACAAGAGATGGAATCACTGCAATACAACTCGATGTGAAAGTCGAAGGTGTGCCAGTGAAAATTTTAGGTGAAGCAATGTTGCAATCAAAGAAAGCTAGACTTGCAATCTTAGATACAATTGAAAAAGAAATTGCAAAACCTCGTGCAGAAATTTCACCAAATGCTCCAAAGATTTTGATTATAAAAATTCTTCCAGATCAGATCGGTATGGTGATCGGTAGTGGAGGAAAAACAATAAAAGAAATTAAAGAAAAATCTGGTGCAGAAATTACTGTCGAAGATGATGGAACAGTTTACTTAACAGGAAAGGGTGACAGTGCAGAACTTGCAAGGAAAACAATCGAAGAGATGACTCATGAATTTAAACCAGGAGAAATGTTACAAGGAGAAATAGTGAAGATTGCTGATTTCGGTGCCTTTGTAAAATTAAATCATTTCACTGATGGTATGGTTCATATTTCTGAAATTGCACCATTCCGAGTAAATAATGTTACTGACTTATTAAGAGAAGGTATGATCGTGCCAGTGAAGGTGATAAATATAGATAGAGAAAAAGGAAGAATTGCATTGTCGATCAAAGAAGCTGATAAAAACTTCTTTGCTCCCAAAGCACCAACTCCACCACCTGCAACCCCACCAGTAGCACCAATTCAACAGTAATTGAAATAAAAAAAGCCCCGACTTATAGTCGGGGCTTTTTGATAATGTATTCCTGATATTTTCTTGTTATAATGAATATATGGCAAATGAAGAAAAAGTAGTAAATGCAAAAGTCGAAACTTTTGCTAGTGATATGGCACAAGCTATCGATGGTAGCGAAGGCGGATCAATAAAAAAAATAATAGAGGAACAAGAAAAGGAGGAAGATGAGAAAGACAAAGCATCTCCAGAGAGGAAGACAAATCAGATACTTATGATAGTCGGTATTATTCTAACAGTCTGTGCTTTAGGTGCTGTTGTTTTTTTAATGTTATACAAAAAAGTTATTTCTACGGTTCCTATACAAGCACAGTTCACACCTATGATATATCTGGAAGCAACTGGATTTGAAGAAATAAGTGATTTAACTAAAGATCAGATATTTCAGCTAATAAATAATGATGTAGCTAAAGAAGAAATAAAACCTGATGGTATTATGGGTATTTATGTGACGGCCAATAAGCAAGTTTTGGGACTTAGGAAATTTCTAACACTTATCGGAGCTAATATCGATCAAACAAAAATGGAATTTGTAAGTGATAATTTCTTGATCGGTGCTACAAATATCGATAGTAAAAATATGTTTATTCTTATCAAGATGCGATCCTTCTCTGATATTTTTGATCCGATGCGTGGCTGGGAAGAGAAGATGTTTTTTGATTTGCATGGTTTCTTCGGTCTTGATATAAATGCTGATACTAAATATTTACTAACAAAGAATTTTGAAAATGGAATTATACAAAACAAAAATGCTCGTATTTTGCGTGACAAAGATGGGAAAATAGTAATGATGTATGTTTTTGCTGATGATACATCTATGATTATCGCAAACAATGAAGCATCTGTGCATGAAATCATGACTCGACTTTCTTCGAGTACTGTAAGAAAGTAAGAAATACCGAAGTCAGACTTAGGGCTAGCCCTAAGTCTGACTTCGGTTTAATCTATTTTATTAAAAAAGTGCAAAAAGTCTATTGCATTTAAAAATGAGAATGATATTATTGCGGTATGCCAATAGACAAGAAAAAAATAAAAGAAAAATTAGAAGGTGAACGAGACATTTTACTTGAACAAATGCGTGGAATGGGAAAGCTAAACCCAGAAACAAATGAATGGGAAGCTACTCCAGAAAAAATGGATTATGTTGAAACAGATCAGAATGATATGGCTGATCGTTTTGAAGATTTTGAATCAAAAAGTTCTATGATAAAAGTTCTAGAACCAAGATTGCAAGCTATTTTAAATGCATTAAAAAATATTAACAAAGAATCATTCGGTAGATGTGAAGTTTGTAAAAAAGATATTGAAATAGCAAGATTAGAAATCAATCCTTCAGCTAGAACTTGTAAAAAACATTTATAAATTAATTAGGTTCTAGCTTCTAGTTTCTAGGTTTTAGAAAAAATACTAGCAACTAGCCCCTAGTAACTAGCAACTAATTTCATGAGTTTTGCAAAAGTTTATTCAGCACAAGTAAACTTATTATCGGGGCAGATTGTAACAATCGAAGTGGATTTATCGCGTGGATTAAATTCTTTTTCAATTGTTGGTTTACCTGACAAAGCAGTAGATGAATCAAAAGACAGGGTGAGTTCGGCTATTAAAAATTCAGGCTATAAATCTCCTAAGGCTAAAAATCAAAAAACGATAGTTTCTCTTTCTCCGGCTGATCTTAAAAAAGAAGGGCCGTTTTTTGATTTGGCTATCGCACTTTCTTACATGCTCGCTTCAGGTGACATAAAATTTAATCCTGAGAAAAAGATTTTCTTGGGTGAGCTTGGGCTTGATGGAAATTTACATAGTATAAGAGGTTCACTGCCACTTGTTCAAGAAGCTAAGCGTATGGGCTTTGAAGAAATATATTTACCAAAAGAAAATGCTGTGGAGGCTGCTCTTGTGGAAGGAATTAAAATTTTTGGTGCAAAGAATTTAAGTGAAGTGGTGGAACATTTAAGCTTCGAGAAAACTAGTAAGAATTTTTCGGGTCCTCGGTCTGGGGCCAGACCAGCTCAAAATTCTTCTAGTTTTATCGAAACAAGTAATGGCTTGATTGTTCCACAACCAAAAACTGAAATTATTTTTGATAGAGATTTAAAAATTTCAGATTTTTTTGATATTCGTGGACAAGAAAGTGCGAAGCGTGGGCTTGAGATTGCTGCAGCTGGTGGGCACAATATAGCTATGTATGGACCACCAGGTACAGGTAAGACTATGCTTGCTCGTGCTTTCTCGGGATTATTGCCAGATTTGAATGTAGAAGAAGTCCTTGAGATAACTGGTATTCATTCAGCAGCAGGAGCGATACGAGGTGAGCTTATCACAGTAGCTCCATTTCGTGCACCGCACCATACTTCTTCATATGTATCACTTATCGGCGGAGGAACATATCCAAAACCAGGAGAAGTAACTTTGGCGCACAGAGGAGTACTTTTCTTGGACGAGTTTCCTGAATTTGAAAAAAGAGTTATAGAGTCTTTACGACAACCACTTGAAGATAATATCATTTCAATTTCTCGAGCAAAAAGTTCTGCGATTTTTCCTTCGAATTTTATTTTAGTCGCTGCGATGAATCCTTGTCCTTGTGGTAATGCTGGTTCAAAACAAAAAGAATGTATTTGTAAACCATCAGACCTAGATAGATATAAGAGAAAATTATCAGGACCGATTGTCGACCGAATTGATTTGTGGGTTTCAGTTGGAAATATTGATTATAAAAAATTAAGCGGCGAGGGTAGTGGTGAAAAAAGTATTTCAATAAAACAAAGAGTTTCAAATGCGCGAGAAATTCAGAAAAATAGATTTAAGAAGTTCAATAGGAGTATAAAAACCAATAGTGAAATGAATGTAAAGGATTTATCAAATATGATAAGTCTATCAGATAGTGTCAGGAATTTACTTGATGAAAGTGCTGAAAGACTTGGACTTTCTGCCAGAGCATATCATCGAATTATTAAAATTGCTCGGACTATTGCAGA
>JBAXEA010000054.1:0-4482 GCA_037140655.1 bacterium
ACGCTGATAGTGTGTATCTAAATATATCCTTATTTTTTCTGAGTATCCTTGATCATAACTCAATATGAGCCACATGTTTGTATGATCTTTAGTAATACTATTTATATCTCCTGGCAATTGATCTTCTTTAAATGAAGGAATTGGACCAACTTTATTCTGGTCCCACACAGGTAGAGTCGTAACTTTATTAAAACCATGATAGTAATAAAGAAATGGATACACTGTAAAAGGAGCCGATACAACAATAATATCTGAAGGCAACGCATTAGCTTCAAGATAAGTTGCCACTTCCCTATAGTTTTCTTTGGTCGGAGTCATATCACTCAGTCCCTCAACAGTAAAACCAAAAACAAATGTTAATACGGCCAAACAACTTAATGTGTACATTAAAAAACGTGGATACCTCGATAATACCCACCCCATCAAAAGATACATTGCCGGCATAGTAAATATCAAGTATCGACTTAAAAATATAGGTCTAATATATATACTTTCAAAAAAGGCGATTGTTGTTGGAATAGAAAAGACCATTATCAAATAAATAGTTCCTGGCTGAATCACCATATTCCTACGAAGTGTAAGAAAGCCGAATAAAATGATGATCGGCCACAACGAAAGAAATACAGTGTTTATAAAGTCATTTTGAAAACCTATAAAAAACTCCGAAAACATGTTAAACAAATCAACACTGGTCGGAGATAAAAGATTAGGACTTGCGTTCGAAACTTTTCCCAAATAAAACACATATGTTATCCAAGGTGAAAAAGCAACCAAAGTAATAAGAGCTACTCGCAAAAAATTTTTAAAAGCATTAAATCCAAAGTTTTTCCTGTTAGCTAAATAGAAGATAAAATCAACAAGCAATAACAGAAAAAAGAAATAATGAGTATATACCCCAACCAGAGAAGACACTGTAAATCCAATCCAGGAACGTCTACTATCATTTTTCAAAATATCAATTAAAAAATACATATGGACCAGTGCAACAAAAACAAAAAGAGAATACATTCTGATCTCATTCGCATACCAATTCATAAATGGAGAAATAGAAAATAACACAGTCGCAAATAGACTCGTATCCTTCGTATATATTTTTTTACCCAGTGTGTAGAAAACAGGAATTGATAAAATAAAAAAAATAAGAGAAAGTGTTCGAGCAACTGGAATGTCAGTGCCAAATATAAGCAACCACACATGAAGAAGTAGTGGGTAGAGAGGAACATGAACATCTTGACCAATAAGGCTAATAATCATTTTAGAAGAATGACTACTCTGCCAAAGACTCTGCGACTCATCAAGCCTAAGACTTTGATTTTGAAAAAATAGATATGAAATCCCACCAGCAATAAACATACAAAAACACAAAATAATAAATCTCATTAAAACCTGCGATGAATTGTTCTGTGTCTTTTCCATATAAATTCATAATTAACTATACTCATTAGCAAGTATCTTTTTAATACTCTCCTGTTTCATTGCAGAAGGTATGGAGGCATAGATAAAGGGTATGAAAACGGATACATTGAGAAAAACCCATATCGTATTTGTAATAAACGAAGCAGACAAACCCTCACGCATAAAGGCAAATATAATACCAACCAAAGCAAGTACGATATAAAAAATATGAGGAATTACTAAGTACACAAAATTCCCACTCTGCTGCTTTTTTGGAGTAATTGAGAACTCAACTTTCTGACCGGTTATAGACGAAAACAACGCCGCCACATGAATCATAAATCCACTCATTGAAAAAGCTAAAGCTCTAAAGGAAAAAGAAAAGTTGCTAGTTTTTTCCAATATATAAAGTGTCACAAAAATGTATGGTATAAAAATTGCCGCGAGTTGCATGGTTGATGTAATTATTGGAACAATCCCAAAGAATAAAAACGCAAGAGGAATAAGGGCGTCAATAATCACGATAATTCCAGAAAAATAAAAACTTACAGCAGAAAAATATTGAAGTTTTTGTCTCCAAGTCAGACCTTTTTGAAAAAAAACATTATTGCTAAATACTACATCTAGAGAACCTCGAGCCCATCGAAATTGCTGTTTGTAATACGATAGAAAATCTTCTGGAGCAAGGCCTTCAGCAAGAACCTCGGGAATATAAATAGATTTCCAACCTTTCTGATGCATATACATACTTGTGACAAAGTCTTCAGTTATACTTGTATTCATTCCCCCAACAGAAGAAAGAGCGCTCCTCCGAATAATCATATTGGTCCCACACATCGGTACGGCATTGAATCCGTTGCGACCCTTACACAAAGGCCCAAAAAATAGTTCTTGCTGAGCCCAGGAACTTAAAGTTATATAATTCTTGGCATAATTTTTGTAAAATTGAGGAGACTGTACAAATCCAACTTTAGGATCAACCAAATACGGTACTAGCTTTTTAAGGAAATCATCATGAGGCACGTGGTCAGCATCAAAAATGACAATAAATTCCCCCTTTGTTTGCATAAGTGCATTATTTATATTACCCGCTTTTGCCCAACCGGGATTTTTCCGGGTAATAACTCCAACACCCAGATCATAAGCCATTGATTCTATCTCGTGCCAATTATTTTTTTTTGCAACGAAACCATCATTGAGGACATATACTTTAAAGTTAGTATAATCCATTTTTTGCGCAGCTTTGACAGTATTAGATACAATATCAAGAGGCTCCCCTGCAACAGTGACAAATACGTCCACAGAGGGACCGTACGTCATGTTACGCGGGAATTCATAATTCATTTTTTTTATTGTATACATATACACAAGAGCTTGGTACACATGGAACACCTCTCCAAAAATCAAAATCCCAAATAAAATTTTATTCCCCACAGGAAACGCAAATGTTATTACGTAAAAGTACATGAACGTCAAAACAGTGTTCAAAATAAGTATTCCATTCCCTATTTCAGGAGAGATGAATTCTCTTTTTATTTTTTCGTCCTGATTTATCATGATTTCAAAGAAAATAAATTTGGTAATAAATTAGTATAGAGACCAATACCGAACCAAACCCAGTTTGCGTCATAATAACTTAAGGGATATATGAAAGAATTAGAATCTGGATTAAAGAGAGCTTTGAGTTTTAATGAATATATTTTCCGAGCAAGAGTAGGGTCACTCTCTTTGAAATACCCAATTGTCCCCCCATACATAGATGGAGCCTCACTTATATCAATAACAGTTCCATCATGAGAATATAGTGAAGCTAAATATTTGCGTGACTCGAATTCGCGTGAAAAAAAACTTAAAGTGTCTAGATATGCCTTGGCTCGAGGATCTTTAAACCATTCATAGTCAATAGCTATTCTCCATGGAACCCTTAGCGCATCAAAACTAAAATCGCTAGCACCGCTAATATATGAAGCAGGTGAAAATATCCCAGTGTTTCTATTGAACAAAACCCAATTTGGAGGGAGTCCTGCTGACGAATTTTTATCCAAAGAAGAAGACGATGTTATTTGCAAGACACGATAAGAACTATCAACTAAAGACATCCAGTTATGTTGAGGATCCACTTTTGAAAATATTCTATAAGCGTAGGGTGAAAAATATGATGGGTTAATAAGAATATTATCAGGTGATTTTTTTTCAAGATCATCAGCTACGACATATGATGTGGTTCCAACCGTTATAACTTCATTTTGCCAAATATCGTTAATAATAAGTTTTGCCTCATTAAGATAATTTGCATTGCCCCAGCGACTATATCCAAACAATAAAGCTAAAGCTATATCAGTATCAGCATCGGTCGCACTATTATTTCCACCCTTTGAAGAGAGAATACCGTATCCCCCGTTTCCCAAATCTCCATATAGCCAAGCAAATAAATGGTTATTTTTATGTTGCATGTTTGCCACTGTCCATGCAAAAACTTTATCAAACGTATCTTCATCATCAACCCACACAGCCCTAAGTAATGTGTAGCTTTGCCCTTCAGATGTTGTGATATTTTCACTTTGCTTATCTATGGCACGTAAAGTAGTTTTATCTAAATAATTATTTTTATAATCCTCCCAGAGAATCTGTAATGCCGCTTTATCAGAAAAAATAATATTTGTAGTGTTTGAATTAAAATATGTAGACACCCCAAAAGCAAACAAGAGGATAGTTGCAATAAGACACAAATACCAAAGTATTTTACGAGGAGTCATGATTGTGGTGTGCGTAAAAATTAAAGCTAAATAGAATACAATTAAAACCTCTGATTTTTCCAGAAGGTTACAACTTTGGAGCAATAAATTTGCAATAATTTAAGAAACCAAAGAAAGAGTGTTATATAACCACCTAGAGAATATTGGCCTAAAAAGTGATATACTTACAATGTAGCAAAGCCTATTTTTGTAAGTCTTACTTTATAAGTTTAACACTATTCTATATGTGGGTAAATACCGCTCGCCAGTTCGCAAGATTTTCCTTTGTTGGAGCAATCAACACAGCTGTAGATTTTTTAGTGCTCAATATTCTGATCACAATATTTGGTCT
>JBAXEA010000055.1:0-4352 GCA_037140655.1 bacterium
ATTCCCACTATCGCACCTACACTACCGAAAAACATTGAAGAGATAGAGAACATCGAATCACCCCAAAGGGCAGGGATAAATCCACCAATAGTGGAACCTACAGCCATGCCAACCCAAACTAATGTTTTTGAATTCATGGTTTTATTTTAACACAAATATTATGCTAAAATATAGATATGAATAAACTATGGTTTAAGAGAAAAAGTTATGGTTGGGGTTGGACTCCATGTTCTTGGGAAGGGTGGATAGTGATATTGGTTTGGATTATTGCACTTATGTTTATAATTGCAAATATTCCATACGAAACAACAACCCATTTTTTAATAGTTTCTCTAATGGTATTACTACTTATTTTTGTTTGTTATAAAAAAGGTGAAAAGCCAAAATGGCAGTGGGGCAACAAAAAGGATAAATAAATTTAATCGAATTCTAATTCTAGTGCTAAGTGATCAGAAACTTCGTCTGGTAGAACTTTAAAATTTTTAACTTTAATATCTTTTGATACAAAAATATAATCTGCAAAAGGCATGATTTCTTTTCTTTCATATAGACTACTTCTGGTTGTTTTAAAAGTGCTTTCTTTTACTAAATTTTTCATTTTTTCTCCAAATTCTACGATAGCTTTTGTGTCTATATTTAAATTAAAATCTCCAACTAAAATTTTTGGTTCTTCTGAATCATTTAATAATTTAAGCACTCTTTTTGTTTGCAAATCTCTTTCTTTTGTATCTTTTTTAAGATCACCAGGAACACCATGAAAATTACAAATAGATATTTTTGGATTTTTTAAAGAAATTATTTGTAGTACACGTGGAAATGGTGTCATGTTTTGCAAAATGTTTATATTAGCTAATTCTTCTGTGGATAAAATTATAGAAGAATTGATTTTCTCTACTTTTAAATTTTTAACAAAAGTAGCAATTCCGACTCCTGGAACCATTTCTGTATAATATCCTTTAAAATTTGGTAACATCGCTTCAATGTCTTTGTACAAATTTGTTACTTCTTCATTTCTTTCTGGGTAATCTAAATATTTACCATTTCGTATTTCTTGAAAACAAAAGATATCAGTATCATTTGAATGATCTATAATAAATTTTTTTAATGGTTCGTATATTTTTCCACACCAAGTGTTCAAAGTAATTAATTTCATAGTTTTATTTATTTTCTAAAATTTCTATATCAATCTGATCAACGTCTCTCAAAATAAGTTTTTTATATGCTATCAAGTCTTCTTTTGCAATTACTGGCACTTGCAAACCATATACATCCATGTAGACGCTATTTTCAAAATTTGATGGTGTCGCTACCCATTTTTTATTTACTTTATCAAAATTCTTTTTTTTGAATGCTCCTGCAATATCAATATACTGACCTTGGTATTTAAGAGTAATAAGTTTTATATCCCATTCTTCGTCTAAATATTGTTCTGGTCCATATTTAATAAAATCTTTTATGTCTGGAAGTAATTCATCAAAG
The DNA here is from genome assembly GCA_037140655.1 of bacterium. Classification (GTDB taxonomy): domain Bacteria; phylum Patescibacteriota; class Minisyncoccia; order Phycocordibacterales; family UBA9973; genus UBA9973. The sequence goes on from JBAXEA010000055.1 coordinate 1,480, forward strand.
CTATCTTCTGGAATAGAAATATCAATATCAGCCAGCTCTCTTTTTACTCCATATAAATTTGAAGCCAGACCACCTTTTATTTGAAAGGGAATAGCATGCTGCTGAAGCAAATCAACTATCCATTTGAATGCACTTTCTGTATTTCTTTCTTCTTTCATTTTTTAAATCTATTTTAATAATTATTAATTTATTAATTCTTGAGCTTTTGAAATAATTTCTCTGAAATTAAATACGTCTTTATATCTTTTCAAAAATTCTTCTATTTCAATTACTTCTCTATCAAAAGCATCTTTGCTTGGTATGAATTCATTTAATGTAAAATTTTTTGTTGCAAATATAAACATCACCTTATCTTTATAAATAGTTTGATTGCTAGATTCCACAATAGCTAAGAGTTTTTCGTCTGAAAAAACAGCACCGGCTTCTTCTTGAACTTCACGTATGAGTGCTTCTTTGTAATTTTCTCCTGGTTCTATGTGTCCACCTGGTATGTCCCATCCACGTTCATTTTTTATCGCAAGAATTTTCGTACCTTGCAACGCAACTAAAAAAACAGCACTATGAAATTCCTTAGAGGGGAATGAAGTGTTTTTATTGGCGTATTTAATAAAAAATGCTGACATTTTATTTCTTCCAGCGTGGGGCGAAACCTATCATCCAAGTGAAGAATTTTGCTTTCATTTTTCCCATGCCTTTGGCTATCATGCCTTCATATGCATGTTTTTTAAATTCTTTTACATCAGTACCTTCGTAAACAAATTTACCGTCATGGAAACAGTAACTGCAATATTTATCAGATCCACTGACTCCAGGATCTTTAGCTAAAGGCATTAAACAACTCTCACATGTTTTATTTTTCATATATTCTTGTCCCAGTACTAAGCTATGCTTTAGTACTGGGATTTAAGTTATTTTTTTAATATAAATATTATAGCAAAATATTTGATAAAAACGACATTTTGTTCTATTCTATAGAAAGCCATTGGGAGATCGTCTAATGGTAGGACACCTCCCTCTGGAGGAGGTTATCTTGGTTCGAGTCCAAGTCTCCCAGCAAACTTTGGTATAGTTAAATTATGTATAAGAAATAAAACATTATGTCAGGACCATCCGTATCAACAATTAAAAAACTATGTGCAGTTTCAAACAATATATGTGCTTTTCCATGCTGTGAAAATAAACTTATAACAAATGACAAATTTATAGGAAAAATTTGTCATATTAAAGCAAAAAGTATTGGTGGTAAACGTTATGATCCAAAACAAACTGAAGAAGAAAGAAATGGATTTGAAAATTTAATTTTAATGTGTCCAATTCATCATGATGTAATTGACAATGATGATATTTCATACACAGTTGAAAGACTTTTGGAAATTAAAAAAGAACATGAATCATTTTCAGCTAAGCCATTTAACGTTAATGATAGTACTGCCAGTATTATTTTGAGCACAGATGATTCAAGTGAACAGAATATAATAAACTCAAATTTAGTAGCAGATAATATTACAATAAGCTCAAAAAATAATAGTAAAAATATTGTTGAAAATAGTGATATTAAAGCAACAAAAAGCCACCTTCATGCTTCAGATAATAGTAAAAATTACTTTGACAGAACTAACTTTAAAGGCCAAATAGGTTCAGTGAGAATGTCCGGCATATCTACATATGGCGATATTATCGTAGAGAATAGTGGTATTGGACTAGGACCGAATAGTGGAATAATCTTTGGAGGAAACCCTAATTTAATTACTGGAAACTGTCCTTTTTGTAATTTTTTTTATTGAAATAGATAAAAGAGAATTAATGGGACATACTCAAATGCAATGCCCGAACCCATCATGCAGTAAAATAGCCAATTTTAGAATTCATTATTAGGTCTATCAAGGTTCGACCTTGCTAAAAATAAGGCTTAAAAATAATATGTTATAATCATTTTATGATTGAAGATATTTATCCAGAAGATTGGCAACAAACACGAGGTTTTTACTCATCCGCAAAAAAGATTGATATGGGAAGCTTTTATATGATTTATGTGTCTGGCCAACAAGTTGGTAAGAATGAATACAATGTAGCTATTACAGACGATACCGAAGAACAAACGGAACTCGTTTTTCAGTCTATTGAGAAAATATTAAAAGCAGCTGGTGCTTCGATGAATGACGTTGTAAAAGCACAAATATTTTTAACTAATATAGACGACTTTCAAAAAGTTTCAGCAATAAGAGATAAATGGTTTGCGAAAAGTAAACCAGTAAGTACTTTAGTGGAAGTGAATGCCATGACTCGCAAAGGCGCAAATGTTGAAATCGAAGTAACGGCAGTTATTAAAAAATAATTTTATAAATTTATGGAAAAAGATAAAAAATTTGTTGTTAGAGCAAGGGGTGTCATTGTTCATGAGGGTAAACTTTTAGGAGTAAAGCATCCACATGATACAAGTTTCTGTGCTTTACCTGGAGGGCATTTAGAATATGGAGAAGACATAAAAGAATGTTTGCGTAGAGAAATGGTTGAAGAGCTTGGAGTTTCTCCTGAGATAGGAAGATTGCTTTATATCAATAATTTTATGGATGGAGACATTAGACAGTCAGTAGAATTTTTCTTTGAGGTTACTAATTCACAAGATTATTTAAACATTGGGCACCTTAAAACAACACACGCACATGAAATTGCAGAAGTATGTTGGCTTGAGCCAACCAGTACAACACCCGTCAAACCTGATCGTCTATGGGAAGATTTAAAGAAAGGGGAGATTTTTTCAGATCAAGTTAGATATATAGATATGCATAATTAAGAATAAGTAAGAACGGTTCTTGCTTAAATTAAAATCGTTTTTAAAAAATAATCTGATATAATTTAGACATTGTTATTTA
>JBAXEA010000056.1:0-4163 GCA_037140655.1 bacterium
TTAAGGGTCTTTGTGGACTTTTAAAATGAATAATAAATTTTAATTATAAATCTAAATACTAAGAATATGTTTGAAAAAATCGAAGAAGGTATCAAAGTATACCAAAATGAAGTAATTGATTACTTAACTTGGTTGAGAAGTTTGGGTGTTAGTGAAGATAGTAGTTTACTAACAAAACTTAACAGGGCAAATCTTCACAGAGAATTAGGCTGGAAAAGTAAAATAGATGGTATGGGAGAGACTCTTGGTCTATCAGCAAAAGAAATAAATAAAATCTTTTCTGATGTAAGATTCAGTCTTCTTTTAGAAAAAGAGGAATCATGGGGCATATTTACCAACGACTCTGATACAAATGAAATAATCGCAACAGAACTTCCTGGAGCAAATACTATCGACGGAGCAAGTTGTTTCGATAAAGTTTCAAGGAAAATGTGGGGATGTGATAAAGATTTTGTTTTTAAAATGATTAAAAATAGAAAAAAGAAAAAACTTGATTTTTCAATTTATCACAAGAAAGATGGAATGTTTTTCTATCTTGTTGAGGAGAACGATTTTATTGAAAATTATAAAGTGCAAGCAATTTAAAAAAATATTTAGAATAAAATACGATGCCATTACACAATAGTAATGGTATTTTTTTATTTATAAATATGTTGTATTATTAATATATGGAAAAATGGACAATAGAAAACAAAACTAGAAGAAATTTTTTAGAATCAGGAGGAATGCAGGTCGGGGACTATATAGATATGCCTTACCAGGAATCATTAAAATTCATTGAAGCTAGACCGTTACCAATTGAATCAACTCAAAGCAATAAACCATTTAAAGAATACAAAGGTTTAGTTAGGATAACTATTACTGAAATAAAAGATAATGGGAGAATTGTGATTGAAACAGGGAATAAAATAAAAGAAGTTGATTCGAGTATGTTTTTAAAATATAGAGAAAAACATAAAGTCTAGGTTGTTTTTAAACAATGAGTTATGATTGAATTATGCAAAAAATAGCTACAAAAGTTTTTATTTATTCATCGATCGCTTTTGGTATTGTCGGTATTTTATTGATAATAGTTGGAGGGCCTGATGGAAATGATTTTACAATATTAAATCAAGTATTACACCAAATTTTAATGATAACTGTTTGTGTGATATTGCCTTCATTTGCATTAAGTGTAGCAGGTAAATACTTGAATGGTGATTTTTAGTTTAGAAATACGTTGACAAAATAAATAAATTATTTTAATATCACAACAAGTGGTAGTTTTTTGAAATTACATTTGATTGGTTTTCAAAATGGATATTTGTCCTTTTTGAAAACCAATTAAATTATTTGTAATGAAAGAATTTAAATTAACAGGAACCAAACTTATTCCTACTGATGAATTTTTAATTAAAACTAAGTTTGAAATATTAGAAATTATGTATGCTGTTACTCGCAACATAGAATTACCTCCTATTGTTGTTCTAAAATCGGAAAATGTGGAAGTATTGTTTAGCTCTGAAATAGTTGAGATTTTAAATACTTACTCTTCCAGTGAAAGAATAAAAATCTTTTTAGATGTGGTAAAAAAGAAAACACCTAAAGATTCATATTTTATATGTGATGGTCATAATCGGGCTTTTGCACATGAGGTATGTTTAAAAGAGGTAAATGCAATTGAAATAGAGAATGTTAACGATGTTATTTCATATGTCGAAAAATGTCTTTTAGACAAAGAGACGGAAGGAGTAATTAGTAGAATCCCCCAAGCATTTTTTTATATGTACCATGCAAAGGAAGAGACATTTTTACCCATTATTAATATATTTAGCATAGGTATGGTGAAAAGGGTTTCTGCAAAAATAAAAGATGAAAACTATGATCTTAATAAACTTCCTATTAATTTACGAGAAATGACTTTAGAATTAAAAGAAAGATGCAAAGATTCTTATAGTTATGATTTTTTCTCAAATCAAGAAGATCTTGTTCTTAAGTATTTAAGAGAATATCACTAATGTTCCAATTTAAAATGATTTAAAGCCCCCATTCAAGGAGGCTTTTTTTGTTATAAAAATAAAATTAAATATATGTTACTATTAAAACATGAATTTTGATCAATTAAAAAAGTCTAATAAAAATGAAGATTATATATCAACTGAATTGAAGAAAAAAAGTAAGGAATAGGAAAACTTTTCAAGTTGATCTTACTTTAGTGGAAGTTTGTATACAGTGATATAATGAGTAAATTATGATTGAGATAGAGTTAGAAAAAACATACTTAATAAAATATTTACCTGAGGGGTTTGAGGGTTTGCCTTTTGTTGAAATCAAGGATATTTATATACCCAAAGAAACAGAGCATCCAATGTTGAGAATACGAAAGAATGGAGATAAATATGAAATTACTAAGAAACAACCAACACAAGGCTTAGATTCATCGGAACAATATGAAAATACTGTTCCTTTAGCAAAAGAAGAATATCTAGCATTAGAAAATATTCAAGGGAAACAATCTAGAAAATTTAGATATTATTATGAATATCAAGGATTAAAAGCTGAAATAGATGTTTTCCAAGATGATCTTATTGGTCTTATTACTGTCGATTTTGAATTTAAAGAAAAGAAAGAAAAAGATAATTTTGCAATGCCAGAATTTTGCCTAACTGACATAACCCAAGATAAATGTTTTGCTGGTGGAATGATTTGTGGTAAGAAATATTCCGATATAGAAAATCACTTGAATGAATTAAATTATAAAAAGATAATCTAACTATTTTGTATAGAAAAAATATGAGAAAAAAAATAATTATTGCGTTTTTTGTTTTAATTGCTGTTCTTGTTTCCGTGTCTTTTTTGTATAAAAATTCTAATAATAAAGAAATCATTATTAATACAAATCCAGAAGTGAATACTTTAGTTGTGGCTGATTCGTTTGAAAATAAAGTTTTGCCACTTTCAGATACTTATGCAAAATTCGATGTTAAATATCCTAGTTTTAAAAATGCTGATATAAATTTCAATTTCAAAATTGAAAATTTATTAAAAGCACAAATGCAAGATTTTAAAAATACTAGTGTCGAAAATTGGCAAGCTCGTTTTAATACTCAAGCGGAAGGGGATAATATTTCAAAAATTCCAGCAGATGCAGATAAATTTACTTTTTCTTCAGATTATAATGTTGTACAAAGTAATGCTAATTATATTAGTTTTGTTTTGCATTATGGAGGTTTTGATGGTGGTGCACATGGATTTGAAAATGTTGTTTCGTATAATTACGATATAAAAAAACAAAAAGAAATTCAGTTGGCTGACCTCTTTTCTAATAATCAAAATTATTTGAATGATATTTCTGTAAAGTCTCGTACATATTTAAAAGACAAGTACGCTTCATTTAACGCTCAAGATATCAAAGACTCTGATCTGCAAGCCACAAAGGATTATTTTGATAACATGATAAGTATGATTGAATCTGGAACAGAACCCAAAATAGATAACTTTAGTACATTTACTTTCACACCAAATAAAATTAAAATATATTTTGCTGATTATCAGGTCGGTCCGCATTCGATAGGTATGCCTGAATTTGAATTTGATAGATAATTCTCACATAGTGATATAATATATTTATGTCAAATAAAAAATATTGGTTTAAGCCAGCTAGATTTTGGAAATATTTTGCTTTTTATTATCCAGTAAATTATTGGGGATATTTTATTACTCTTACATGTCTGTGGATATTGGTGAAAGTTTTTTTGGCACTCAATTTAAGTACCCATTCTGTAAGTGATCTATTGATTAATTTTTCTCCATGGGCAATCGTTGTAATGATTATTTTTGATATTTTTTGTCGTGTATTTGGAGAATTCCCATATTGGTGGAGAAAAAGAAATAAATAAAATTAAACCAATAACATTACTCCTAAAATAAATACAAATAATCCACCCCAGACGAAGACATTTCCTTTGTTCATTTTTTTGTAATAAGAGAATGATATATTTGGAAACAACATTAAAAATACTCCTTTAAGCAATGTAAGCCATCCTAGAATTGTAATGATTAATGGTAATCCAGAAGTCCAGATATTATTAATCACTACTATTGTAGCTCCCATAAGTAATGTTATAAGTCCAGCTAACCAGGTTAATCCTTGATTTTTAAACATTTCGTCAACGACCAATGTC
>JBAXEA010000057.1:0-4080 GCA_037140655.1 bacterium
GGTTGGCCAAGACTTGCGAAATTTAATTTCTAAACAAGATTTCAATTATCAGGTAGTTAATGCTCAATTTAAAAAACAAAAGTATGTAACTTTAATGCAACATGGTATACTAAAGGCGCTGGCTGGATTAACTTCGATTGACGAGATTATGAGTGTCACCCAAACTTAAGCCGCATACCATTAATTGTCGCTTTAGCCTGATATTTGGCGCCATCGCCAATTATAAATAATTATTTAATTTTATGAAAGGAATAATTCTTGCAGGTGGAAAAGGAACAAGGTTGTTGCCATTAACAAAGATAACTAATAAACATCTTTTGCCTATTTATGATAAGCAAATGATATTTTATCCACTGGCAACCCTGATCAATGCTGGTATAAAAGATATTTTAATTGTTTCTGGACGTTCGAATGTTGGAGATTTTTTGAAATTACTAGGATCTGGGCGTGAATTGGGAGTAAAAATTTCTTTTGAAATACAAGAGGAAGAAATAGGAATTGCAAATGCCTTAAGTTTAGCAGAGTCATTTGTGGATGGAGACAAAATGGTTGTGGTTTTAGGTGATAATATATTTGAAGATGGTATTGAAAGTATAGTTTCGAATTTTGAAAAGCAAAATAATGGAGCAGTAGTTTTCTTAAAAGAAGTGGATGACCCAAATAGATTTGGTGTAGCAGAAGTAGAAGATGAGAAAATTATAGGTATAGAAGAAAAACCAAAAAATCCAAAAACAAATTTAGCTGTTACGGGTTTGTATATGTATGATAATACTGTTTTTGATTGTATACGAGGGCTTAATCCATCGGCTCGTGGAGAATACGAAATAACAGATGTAAATAATTTCTATATTAACAAAGGTAATATGAAATATTTTACCTTAAAAGGGAATTGGACAGATGCTGGAACATTTGAATCTTTATTTAGGGCTACTAATTTAGCTAGGAAGTTGAGTTTGAAAAAAATAAATTTATAATTTTTGTATTTTTTTTATATTTTCTATCCAATCTTTATTTTTTGAATAAGTAAATGATTTTATCATTGATTCAATTTTTATTACAATCTTCAAAAGAAATTGTTCAATTCTTGGTCTGTAATTTTTAAAATACAATAATAAACCTTGTCGCATTCTGAAATATTTTTCTGGTCTTTTGTTTTCGTCTCGGCTTTCTTTGAAATGAGTAAAGGATACATTTGGATCAAAAACAACATTTATATTTTTTTGGTTTAATTTTTTACATATTTCTATATCTTCACAATACAAGAAATATTCCTCACTAAATCCTCCAACTAATAGGAAATCTTTTTTAGAAATTAATAAACCACAACCACAAAGCCAGTCCACGTTGCGTTTTTCTTTATATTGTTTTTTGTTTCTGATTACCATACCGAAATTGTTTTTTAATAATGGTAGTCGGTCAAAAATAACTCTAAAAATGTTTGGAAATGCTCCTATCGTGGCTTGAATAGTTTTGTCCTCATTGTAAAAAAGAAAACCATAAGCTGAATTATTTTCTTTTTTTATTAGATTTTCTAAATGTCCAACTTCATTTTCTTTGATAAAAACAGTATCTGGATTTAAAATAAAAATATAATCACCTTTGGCAATATTTGAAGCTTGATTATGAGCTTTTCCAAAACCAGCATTATAAGAGTTCTTTATTAAAACAATGTTAGGAATTTTTTCTTTTAGTTTTTCTACTATTTCAATGGTTTTGTCAATTGAAGCATTATCTACGATGGTTATTTCAAAATCCTTTAAATTCAAAGCTAAAAGCGAAAGAACACATTGTTCAATCATTTTTTCTGAATTATATGTTATTATTTGGACTGTAAGCATTGTTTTATAGACTTAATGATACTTTTATAAATATATTTTTGCAAATGTCTAAAAAAAGAAATTATCCTAAATATAAATATTTATTTTTTAAAGCTCGAGACATTTTTAATGAGAATGGCTTTTTTGTTTTAATTGATTATTTTTTTAAATTTTTAGTTATCACACTTAACTTTCCATACGGATCTAATTTTCCTTATTTTCTATGGATAAAAAAGAACGAAAAATATAATAAATCTGAATTAGAAGAAGAAATAAATAATTTTAATATAAAACCTGTCATTTCTGTAATAATGCCTGTATACAATATTTCTCCTCAATACCTAAACAAAGCTATTGAATCTGTGCTTGGTCAAAATTATAAATTTTGGGAACTTTGCATTTATGATGATGCGTCTACTAACAAAGAAACGATTAGCACTTTAGTTTCTTGGAAAGAAAAAAAAGATTCTCGTATAAAAATAGAATTTGGTTCAATAAATAAACATATTTCTTATGCTTCAAATAAAGCAATTGAATTAGCAACTGGAAAATATATTACCTTTTTGGATCATGATGATGAATTTTCATCAATTGCTTTTTATGAAATTATAAAAGAAATTAATAAAAATAAGGATATAGAATTTTTATATTCTGATTCAGATAAGATTACAAAATCTAGTAGAAGATTTTTTCCTGTTTTTAAAAAAGATTGGTCAATAGAGTTATTTTTAACAAATATGTATGTTTGCCATTTAAGTGTTTATGTTAGAGAAAAAGTAGTAAAGCTCGGTGGTTTAAGGGTTGGTTATGAGGGTGCACAAGATTATGATTTAGCACTTCGCTATCTTGAGGATGTAAAAGAAGAAAATATTTTCCATATTAAAAAGATATTATATCATTGGAGAATGTTAGATAGTTCAACAGCAGCAGGGAATTTAATGGCTAAGTCGTATGCTATCGATGCAGGTAAACGCGCACTTGAGGATTATGCAAAACGTTTAAATATTGATGCTGTTGTTGTATCAAATAAATATAATTGTGTTTACAAATTAAATAATTATTGAATATTATTTAATTTTTGCTAGCATTATTTTTATTATTTTTTCTCCAGATTTTCCATCACCAAAAGGATTTTTCCAATTAATCTTTTTATTTATAATTTTTTCAGTCACCTTGATTATATTTTTTGAATTAGTATTTCCTGCTAATACGCAGCCTCCAACAGTTATTGTTTCTGGGCGTTCAGTGTTTTCACGTAATGTGACGCATTTCTTTTTTAAAATACAAGATTCTTCTTGTATTCCTCCACTATCAGTAAATATTAAAAATGATTCTTTTTGGAGTTTTAACATGTCTATGTATCCAATTGGCTCAATTAGAATAAATTCTTTTGGAATTTTTATTTTAAATTGTTTGATCATTTTTTTTGTTCTAGGGTGAGTTGGAAAAATTATTTTTTGATTATTTTTTTGAGCAATTGCCTGTACTCCTTTGATTACGGCATTTAAATTTTTTTTATTGTCGGTTGTTGCTGGTCTGTGTATTGTTAATAATATAAAATTATTTGTTGTAATATTTATTTTTTTTAAAATAAAAGATTTTTTGTCTGCCATTTTTTCACATTGTTTAACCGCATCAACTATTGTGTTTCCAGTAATAAATATTTTACTTCTTTTTACTCCTTCTTTTAATAAAATATTCATTTGCTTTTTTGTCGGACAAAATAAATAATCTGATATTTGGTCTGTAATTATTCTATTTAATTCTTCCGGCATTGTGCGATCGTAGCTTCTTAGTCCTGCTTCAACATGTCCAATTTTTATATTGATTTTTGCAGCTACAACCGCTGCTGACATTACGGTGTTTGTATCACCTTGGATTAGAATAATTTCAGGTTTCTCTTTTAGTAAGATTTTTTCAATTTCAATTATCATTTTTCCACTCATTTTGCCGTGCGTTCCAGATCCAACTTCTAAGTTGTATTTTGGTTTTGGTAAATTCAACTCGTTAAAAAAAATTGTGTCCATATTTTCGGAATAATGTTGATTTGTATGAATTATAAAATAATTTAATTTATTAACATTACAATATCTAATTATTGAAGAAAGTTTTATTATTTCAGGCCTTGTACCTAATATTATTCCAATTTTTTTACTCATTTTTTTTAGTGGTAATTAAATATTTTATTAATTTTTCAGAACCATGATTAAATATTTCTTTATATTTATAATAAATAGTTTTGTTTTCTTCGGTCATTCTTAAC
>JBAXEA010000058.1:0-3999 GCA_037140655.1 bacterium
TATTTTGATTATAACACTTAAGCAAGAACCGTTCTTGCTTAAAATAAAGCTACTTTAGTTTAGTAAAGTAGCTTAGAAAAAATATTATGATTTATATCATGGCTAACTTTTCTGCTTTAGTTAGCTTTTTTATTCGAGCTTCTTCTTTAGATGCATTGGAGCGATTCTTGAATCTTTTTGAATAAACAATTTCGACTGGCCGTCGTGCCATCGTATATTTAGCTCCCTTTTTGCTGGTGTTGTGCTCCATCAACCTTCTATCTAAGTCAGTAGTAATGCCCGTATATAGTGTCTCATCAGCACATTTTAAAATATACAAATAATACATTATTTAGTGCTTGTGAGAATAGAATCCACAAATGAATTCTATTTAAAATATGTTATTAAAAAATATGCTATCGTACTTGTGATCGCAGTAACGCACAAACCCCAGCCAATATCTACCAATGTCATTTTTGTTGGCCAGCCTGACAATGTAGCTTGATTCGTTAAATCATAAGCTGAATATGCTGCCAAGCCTAATATAGCTCCACGCCAAAGTGCTTCAAACCAACTACCTGAAGCGACAGCTGGCAAGACAGCCAAGAGCAATACAGCCAATGCATAAATAGGATAAAAGAAAAGCGCCGGAGTGATATTCATCGTTTTCGAAAAAATATTCGACATTAAATTTGCATAAAATCCTTTTGCTACAAGACCGATCCAAATAGCATCGAGAGCCACAAGTGGAAATAAAGTTTCTAAATAATTTATTATGTATTTCATCTATATATTTTATCACTTTGCTAAAATTTAAACTATTGCTACACAAAGAAAAATCCACTTTAGTTTAGTAAAGTGGATTGGAATAGATAAGTAATTATTATATTGGGCTTGGGTTGGACTAAAGATCAAGGAGGCAGTCACATGGTTTGTTTTTTAGGATTTCTTTTTGCTCCTTGATTGTATTTATGAAAACTTTTTGCCCGCCTTTCGTTGCCATGGCTTTCGCGAAGGCTACCTTACTCAAACCTTTCTCAAGTGGCGTATAGTGATTATATCCTCGGCGTTTGAATTCTTTCACCAGGGCTTCGTGTCGCTCATAAAGTGCACGCGTCTTCCCCACCCAACGCAAAGTTTCCGAATGTCTGGAATATCCGCCTTTACCTTTATGAATCGTCAAAATATTCCAGAGCCCATGAAGCTCTCGATGCTCAGCCAACAAATGCTTTCGACATAAATGTTTCGGATGTATATCCCATACTCGCATGAGTTTATCCCGTTAGAGATAGGAAGCGCCTAACCTATTCTTAAGATAACGCTTGCCCATTCCCGATTTTAAATATATTTCTCTCGACCTTGCTTTGTCTTCTAATAAACATGCTTCGTAATAAATAATTTTGAATGGGCCTCTACCTTTCGTGTATGTAGATTTTCCAGTGTTATGCTGAATAAGGCGCTTCCGTAGGTCCTTGGTACTTCCTGTGTACAGCTTTCCATCTTTTTCACTTTTTAATACATAAGTGTAAAACATAAGTAAGTGATCTCTAACGGGACTAATTATATCATGGACAACTTTTCGGCCTTAGTTAACTTTTTTATTCGAGCTTCTTCTTTAGATGCATTCGAGCGATTTTTGAATCTTTTTGAATAAACTATTTCGACTGGTCGTCGCGCCATCGTATATTTTGCTCCCTTTTTACTGGTGTTGTGTTCCACTAATCGTCTCTCTAAATCCGTCGTAATACCCGTATAGAGTGTCTCGTCCGCACATTTTAATATATACAAGTAATACATTAATTAGTATGCGCGAGAATAAAATTCACAAGCGGATCCACCCAAAACTTTTGCGTGCAAAGCAAAATTATTCCGATGATTATCATAATGAGCAAAACTATTTGCAATGCTTTATTGTGTTTGAATTTCATATAATAATGGTATCATTTCTTCACAAGGACTGTCCTTGTGAAGAAATATTTTTTGATAAAAATTTAATTAATTTACTTGCCCAAGATCTAAAACTTAAAAGATATGAGGCACTAAATCCTAGTAAAGTAAAAATTGAATTTAATTCAAAATTATATTTTTTTGCAAAAAAAGCCAGCAATAAGAAAATAACAGAATTATAAAAACAAAAAGTAAAGATTTCACCTGTATAAATAAGAATATCCTCATTTTCCTTTATTTTTAACAATTCTTCTTTTGCATAATTATTTGCAATATTAAAATTATTTTCCCTAATAGCTTTTATATTAATATTTATCAATTCATTCATTTTATCTTGAATTGCTTTACTATTTTCTCTAATTAACTTAGATTCTGAATCAATCATCTCTCGTATATAAGATATAGTTCCAAATAAAGTAATCAGTGAAAACATAAGTGAAACAATTAAAAAATTTAATTTTAGCCCTTTATCCAAAAAATACCCTATCCCCAAAAGAGCTATTACTAATGTAGAAATAGTTTTTAAAAAATCCAACTGAGAAAGTGATAATTGAAAATTTTGACTAAATTCATAATCAAAAAATTTTTCTTTTGCAGAAAAGGCATCTTGTATAGTTTTTATCGCGATTTGTTTTTCTTCTTCCATAAATTTATTTAATAACAACAACTTCCTGAACAATACCTTGAATACTGTCTCCTTCTTCTGGAATTATTGGTTGATGATCTTTGTTTGTACTTTTTGGCAACAATATTCTTAGTCCATCTTTTTTGTCATAAAATTTAATTGTTACATTTTCTCCACCAAGTAAAGCGACAACTCTATCTCCTGTCTCTCCCTTTTCAGAATAACGACATAAAACTAAATCTCCATCATTAATACCAGCTTGATTCATGGAATCACCACTTGCTCTAACAATAAAATACTTAACTCCTGGTTTTATTTTACTTTTTTCCACCATTACATATTCTTCAATATTTTGCTCTCCTAAAAGTGGCTCACCACAAGGAGCTGACCCAACCAATGGAACCTTTATCATTTCAAATGGACCAACATATGGGGACTTAATAACATGATCTATTTTTTCTTTTTCTTTTTTTATAAAAATCTTATTATTTATTTTATCTTTAAAATATCTTCTTAAACTTTCATCAACTATATAAACATAGGTGCCCTTTATTCCTCGAGAAAGTAAAGTTTTATAAATATTTATTATATATCTTTCCAATTCTTCAGGGTTTGTAATCCCATTCCTACCATTAATATCAAAGTATTTTTCACGATCAATGCTAAATTTTCTTTTTTCTTCATCGTAAAAAAATTCTGGACCAATGATAACACCAACATAATTTAAGTCATAGCCTTGAACAGTGTGAATACACCCAACTTCATTTACCGCATTTGGAGAATTTACCCAGTCTTGTGCAGTACTATTCCAAACAAGCTTTAACCCATTTATTTCAATATCATAGTTTTGTTGTCTATTCTTTTTTCCAGGGTTTGTATGCCACGGCCACGCAAAACCAGCTACAACACGACAAAGTTTGTATTTTTTATCTTTAATTTTTATTTCATTAACCATCTCTTCTATGTCATCAAATACTTTAAAATCGTAATTTTCAAAAGTTGTATTTTGTGGGCTTTTTAAATCAAAAATATCTTCAATAAATTTTATATATTCTTCACCGGCTTCAACGCGCATTTGAGTATTGAGTGTGTATTTTTTTGAGTTAATATTTCTAAAATCCTCAGGACGAATATCAGATGGTTTAATACTTTGATTTTCATCATAGAAAAAAACTTGATGTTTTGAAGATTTCATAATCCAATCAAGCTGAGTTCCATTATTGTCTAATCCAAATCTTCTATTTACTCTATCAAAATAACCATACCCCATAATGTTTTTTCTTCTTTGTAATCTATGAGCCTCATCTACAATTAACAAATCATATTCTTTTTTAACAACATCATTTGGTCCCAAAACCATACTGGATTTCAATCCTTTTATTTTAGAAAAAACTTTACTTATTGTTTTACGAAGTGAAGACATTGGCACAATAAGACCTATTCTAAGA
>JBAXEA010000059.1:0-3898 GCA_037140655.1 bacterium
ACAAGTGAATTTAAATATCACACAGATGAAATAAAATTAAGAGAATTTACAGCAGACCCTGGAGTGATCTTAAGTGCATTTGAAACAAAATTTTCAAAACTTTTACCACCGAGAAAAAAGATACGTTCTACTGGAGTCACATTACACAACCTGACTCGCGAAGAAAATGTCCCACTTGATTTGTTTGGTAAACAAGAAAAGAAACTAAAAAATTTGATAGTGGAAGAAACTGCAGATAAATTAAGAGAAAAATATGGTGATGATATCATCAAACGTGTTTCTTCGTTGAAAAAATAACACACAACCCTTTTTTGATTTAGTTCTCGGTATATTTACATTCAAGTATATTTATGTTAAAATTATAAAAAATGTAAATAAACAATTAAATTTAATCGCAATATGAAAAAATGGTATTTATCTAAATTTATACACGTCTTTCAGAAAGATGGTGTATTCGCTCTTTATCAGGTTTTAAGAATAAAACCAATTTATGTTGATGCTGATACTTATGAAAAAATCAAACTTTTTTCTGAAGGTATAACAATAAAGAAATTCTTTAAAAATATTCCTGATGATCAAAAAAATGATTACAAAAATTTAATTAAAAACCTAAAAAAACTTGATTTTATCATAGCTGATAGAGATGAGGATGATGAAGTTTTTAATAATATTTTAAAAACTATTACTGATCCGTATCCGCACATTGTTTATCTAATGATGGCAGATACATGTAATTTGGCTTGCCGTTATTGTTTTGAAGGTATGAACAGAGAAGAATCTAATGATTGTAACGAAAAATTAATGAGCAAAGAAGTGCTCATTAATTTTGTTAATACTTATGCTAGAATTCTTAATTCTAAACCAGAAATCTTTAATGATGAAAAGAAAATTATCTTCTATGGCGGTGAACCGTTAATGAATTACGAACAAATTGCTTTTGCATTAGATCTTATTTTAGATTATCAAAAACGATCACTCTTACCTGAAAATATTAAATTTTCGATAATTACAAATGGAACATTGTTATCTGATGAAATTATTAAGAAATTTAAAGATCATAAAGTAAGTGTAAGTATTTCTTTTGATGGTGGGCGTGCTGAAAATGTAAATCGTGTTTATTCTAATGGTCATGAAGCATATGATAGAATTTCTAATTTTATAGATAAGTGCATAGCAATTGAAGTTGAAACTTCAATTTCATGCACTTTAAGTGAAAATAATATTGACTCATTTCCTGCTGTAATGAATATGATAGATGAAAAAAAAGTTCATTATCTTGGATTCAATATGATGCTTGGTGAAACTTCAGAAAAATATTTTGAAAAAGCATCAAACTTTATAATTGAATCTTATAAAGTTTTCAGAGAAAAAGGTATTTTTGAAGACCGTATTTATCGTAAACTTAAAGCATTTTCACAATCAGAAGTATTAGTTTTTGATTGTGCTGCTGCTGGTGGACACCAAATGGTAATTTCCCCTGATGGAACTGTTGGTATTTGTCATGGATTCTTTAGTAATCGTAAATATTTTGAAGGAAGTGTTCATGATCATTTATTTAACCCAATTCAATCTGATATTTTTAAAGAATGGAACCAACGTACTCCATTTAATATGCCGGAATGTAAAGATTGTCCAGGTATAAGTATTTGTGGTGGTGGTTGTTTAATGAATGCAGAAAAACTTTATGGTTCAATCTGGGAGAAAGATAAGCAATTTTGTATTCATTGTTTAAAAACACTTGAATGGATGATTTGGGACTTATATGAATCTTTGGTTTGACAATTGATATTGTATTGTTATTATATCTATATTATTAACTTTAAATTTTTCTGTTATGAAAAAAGTTTTTATTGTTCCTTCTTTAAAAAGACAAACTTCATTACTTAAGAAAGGTGCTATGAATGTTATGTCCACATGCGGTGGCTCTGGTGGATCCGGTGGCTGCTCAAGTTGCACTTATCGCTAATATGATTTATTAGCAAGTAATTAACAATTTTAATGCCTCATTTTAAATGATGGGGTATTTTTTTTGAATAAATTTAGCTATTGTTTTGTAAGTTAAAGGTATTCTTAATTAACCTGGCAGTTTTTGCTGGAGAAATTTTTGTATTATCAATTACAAAATTTGGTTCGTATGGAACATCACCAAATAAATCATGCTTCTTCATTATTTCTGTAACCTTTTTTTGAGTTTTTATTTTCTTAAACATTTTGCGTGAAGGACTTTTTACTCGTTTAAATAATTCACCCTTATCACAAACAAGATGTACAAAAATCATTTCACCACCATGTTTTCTTGCTTGCGTAACAATCTTTTTTAACATAGGATCATCAGTATTTTTAGCATAAACAAAAGTTAGTATAATTCCACTTTTTTTATTTATCGCCGATTCATTCATAAGCTCTATGCGATATTTGTGCGCAATTTTCCAAAATTCAGGAGTACCAAATTCACGAGCAATACTCACAAGATCATTAATTAAATGATTATGTAAAATTTTATAGCCGGTTATTTTTGATAATTCCTGTGCGACAGTAAGTTTACCTACACCAGGAGCCCCATAAATTAAAATTGTTTTCATGAATTTATGTTTACTAAATTATTTTCTAATAATGAAAGACTTGAACCATTTTTCTTGGAAATTAGTTTGCTTAGATATTTCTTCATCAGATAAAATTACACCTTCGGGCACCACTACAAGCTTATCATCATCATTGTCAGTTCTATGAATTATAGCAATAACTTTCCCTTTAGCTTTTTCTAATTGGTATTCAACTCCTAAGTAATAAGCATCCAATTCTTCTCCATCTGGAGCTATTATTCCATCAATATAACCATAATTAGCCTCATAAAGAAAACCATGCTTGGGGTGCTTTGTTCCCATTGGTCTGTCCATAATAACTTCTACTTCCTCACCAAGAAATTTTTTTGCTAGTTTAAATGATTCTGATTCCATTTGTTAATTATAGCAAAAAACACTGACTTTGTTTAAGTAAGAACGTTTCTTGCTGATATAAAGGAAAATAAAAAAAGGAGACTAAATAAATATTAATCTCCTTCTTGGTTTTCAATTTTGAATATTACTTCAATAAGTTTGAGCATGATTTTAGACCGGCTTGTTCTAGTTTTTTTACTGCTTCTATTTTTTCTAAAATACCATCTTCTGTAGAAGGTTTTTTAAAATAGAAACAATCATTATTACTCCTAATCTCAAGAAATGACCAGCTTGGTAAAAATAATACAATTTGCCCAATAATTTCATAGATATATGGCATACTGTCATAACCTGCATTCTCATTTTTTGATTTAGATATCCATTCTCTTACTGTGCCTAATTTACATAACAAAGTTACAAGTTCTTTGTCATTGTTTGTTATATTTTCTGGCCAGATTATTTTTGAAAAAGCATGTTCTTTTTCTTCTAAATTGTTACTACTCATGGTATTAATTTATTAATTGATTTATATAAAAAATAATTTGTTTGTTAAATTTTCTCAAGCTCTACAAAAAGAAACTGAGAAAATTTAACAAACCAACAATTAATAACGCATTTCAAATAACACCAATACGTATATATGGTATCATAGTTTTAGTTAAAAGTCAAGTGCTGGGAGACTAGGACACGCTTCGCATTCTCCCTCGACTAAAATTTTTTCGTCAAAAAATTTTGTCTGCCCTACAAGAGGACTTCTATTTTATAAATAAAAATATGTCGAGCACCGACTCACTTATTTTTATTACTATAAAAGTATAGCTCCGTCGTTCGCTTCCTAGCAACAAGCAAAGCAGTTTGCTTGTTTTCTCCCAGCGAAAAAACCATCAATTTGATGATTTTTTCTTTTGCTGGGAGACTAGGAATCGAACCTAGATTAAAGGCTTCAAAGGCCTCTGTCCTAC
>JBAXEA010000060.1:0-3861 GCA_037140655.1 bacterium
TGTACAAAATCTCCTGCTTTAATATTTACTTCATTAACTCTACCACCTTTTGGAAAAGCTAAATTAACTTGCTCTCCATCTTTAAAATTTTGAAATGAATCACTAGCCACAGAAGAATTATTTATATCTTGAAAATCTATTGCAACTTTTGGTGTAAGCCCGACAAACTTATAAACAAAAAAACCGACAACCAAAGCAATAGCAAGTATTGTTGGTATGATAACTTTTGGCTTTTCTAATATTTTTATAATTTTATTTTTCATAATTTATATTCCAATCTTTATTTAATATTGTTAATATTCTAATAAATTCTTTTTGATCTTTTTTATTCAACCTTGATAATATTTTTTTAATAATTTCCAATTTCTTGTTTTTTAATGAATTAAATATTTTTAATGCTTTTTGTGTAATGATTATTCTTACAATCCTATGGTCACTTTTTTCTATTTCTTTCTTGATTAATCCTTTTTCCATAAGAGATTCAATAATAGTGGTAACTGACGGCGGAGTAATATGTAAATAATTTGCTATCTCTTTCATTGTTGGATTCTTCTGATTTTTTACATAACGAAGCACTTCCATCTGTGAAAAAGTAAAATTAAATTTAAGTGCCTTTTCACGAAGCTCATGACCTATATTATTATGTAATTCCATCATAAAAGACTCTAAATGATCTTCTATATTTTTATTTGGCATTGTTTTTATTGACTAATTTAAATAATAGTTAGTTAAACTAACTAACTTGTATATATTACTCGAAACAAAAGCAGCTGTCAATATTTAGTTACTTAAATTACAACTATTGGTTGCATCTAATTTAGTCATTTCAAAAAGTGCTTTACATATAGTATTTATACTTGAATCCTTTGAAAACACATGATTCTCTCCAGGAATTAAAGTTAAATTAGAAATTTTATCAGCATCATCTAATTTATTCTTTAAAAGAATAGCTTGTGATTTTGGTATAGTTGTATCACTCTCCCCTTGTATGACATAAACTGGATTTTTTAATTTACTTAGATTATCTATGATTGAAGCTTGTGTAAATAATTTTTTATTTTTAGAAGAAGGTAATCCTCCAAAAAAGGTGTTGAAAATTGAATTTTGATAAATATTAAGCAAAGCCTTCCAATCAGTCACACCATTTATTGAAAGTGCATTTGTAATTTTATTTGGATATGAAGATACTGATTTTAAAGCCAAATACCCTCCATAGCTATTACCAACCACATACACTCCATCTACTTTATTATTTTTTGTAAAAGCATTTACAACATTCATAACACTTTTCACATCAACTAAACCAACACCACTTTTAATACTTTCAGTTAAAGCTCTACCTGCTCCATAACTACCAGGATAATCAACTTTTAGTACATAAGCTCCCTTAGATACTGCTTCTTCCAGTATCCAGTCATATACACCATAACTAATATATGTATGCCTATTAAAACTTGTTTGTCTATATGGGCCACCGTGCAACCAAACAATCAATGGATGAACAATCGTAGAATTATTTATACTTTTCATTAGGACTGTATTGGTGCCTGCGATTTTCTGATAAGAATATTTAATAGAGTCCATAAAAGAAGGAGCGGAGATTGGTAAATTAAAATTTTTTATTTCACCACCATTATAATCAGTAAGAATAACAGGCTCTGTTCCTCTATCTGAAAGTCTAGTAAAAACAATTTGTTTACCTACTTGATGTAAAACAGAATCATAAGTTAGATGTTCAGCTAAAATCTTTTTCTTTTTTGTATTTAAGTTATAAGAAAATAAAATCCAATTATATGGATCAACTTTATTGTTTGCTACATATAAAATAGTATTGGCATCGGCATAAATGAAATCACCGACAGAAACACCCGAAGTGACTCTACCTAATCCTAGTTTTTTTGAAGACAAATTTGAAAGTGACACTACATAAAGTGACATAAAACCAGAACGATCACTAACATAAGCCATACTTGAATCATCTGGCGCAAAACGAGAAAGATGAATTTGTTCCTCAAGTAAATCCCAAAAATTAAAATATTCACTAACTGTATATTTTTTATTTTTTAGTCCATCAACCAAACTAACTACTCGTGACTTTTTTTTATCACTAACAGTCAAATAAAAACCATACCTACCAGTGGAAGATATATTGTTGCGGACGCTATTTGCTGGAAATTTTACTAATACTTTTTTTTCAGTATTTTGAGTAATTATACTTTTAGGAGGAAAAACAGATACACTAACACAACTTGCTGTATCTATATTGCAAGAGAAATTATATTTTTTTTCTAAACCCCTATATTCAATATTTGCCTGACTACCATCAATACTCTTTAAGCTTCCATACCAAAGGTCATTTGAAGCCAAAGAAATATTTGGCAAAAGAAATACTGATATTATAAATACTAATGAGATTTTGTTTAAATTTCTTTCAACAAATCTACTCATAGAACTCTTGCCCCAATTCATTTGAGTAATAAAAGTCGAAAGCCAAACTTCCAAATGTGTAATCTTTTCCATTAACAGTTATTATAGCACCTCCTGTCTGAGGGTTGGCATTTGGATTTGAATGTGCAAAACCTAGGTTAAATAATGTGGCTAAAATTTCAGGACGATTGTCTATAGAATACCCTGCCTTTTTCCATTGTTTCATTTCTTGTTTTAGTAATAGACCAGTATATAAATAAGAATAATAATGATTCTTTGTATCAGTTAAACGGCTCAATCTTTCAGCGTCATGATCTTTAGTTTTAAAATCTAAAAGATGTTCATAAGAAGGACCTAAATAATATGGACTATTTTTATCCTTTAAATTTTGTTCTACGGTCATTGCTGTTTGAGTTTTTATACCAGCTATACCATAAGAAAATTGGGTACTATTCCCTAATATACCAAGTGGTTGAAATAGTTTTTTGAAACCTTCGCGGTTTGAATTAAAATAACGGAATTGCTCAACTACAATACTTGATAAAATCATACGAGTAGAAACTCCAGACTGATTACTTGCTTTATATATGTCACTGCTATCTTTTTTAAATCCTGTACTTATCACCTTCCATTCATCTGTACTTGCCCAATCTTTCACGGTTTTTTGTGCCTCTTTTTTACGAGCAAAATAATCTTGCATACTATTGAAGTGCTGACTTAAAACATCTACACCACCCTTCACATAAGTTAACTTTAATTTCATTGCTAGAAACACTCCGGAAAACATAAGTCCGACAACTGCAAAAAAATAAACAGCAACTTTGAAAGTTGTTTGTCTAAATTTCTTTATTTTTTCTTTTCTACTATTTTTTTCTTGTTCCATATTGTTAATAAGTTATACAATCTAAATTACCTAATTTAACCCATTCTGTCAACTAGAACATTTATTTATGAACTATTCATGAAGTTGCATTTTAAAACGAGAGGCATATAATTTATACAAAGAAGGCTTCGTCCTTCGACAAAATAATAATTAACTCAAATTAAACAAAATGAAGAAGTTAATTTGTTTATTTTTTTTGGTAGCTGTATTGGTGGTTGTTGTTCAACCGCCGGGAGCTCATGTTTATGGTAAAAATGTAGCAACACACCAGTTAACGACTTGGTGCCTACAAAATAGCAAAACATTAGTAGCAAACAACATAGCAGCAGGTGACGAAAATTCTAATTTTAATGTATTTACAAGTAAGCTGAACATTGGAACAATTACGGTTCCGCTTGTAAGCATTAACATCAATGCTAACTGTACAAACCTAATTGATCGACCGGGCAGTACTGTTGCATCACAAAATTTTAATTTAGTAGTAAGAAAAGAAAACAGAAGCGTAATGCAAACTTTAAACACGAGGGTTTACTACAACTTGAAAAAACCAA
>JBAXEA010000061.1:0-3537 GCA_037140655.1 bacterium
GGTTGGAATCGAACCAACATTGACGGCTTAGAAGTCCGCAGTTCTATCCATTGAACTACAAGGGCATGGGGCTATAGTAAATCCCAAAGAGGCAAACGTCAAACTTTTAATATAAGGAAGGATCCTTAAAGAGAGTTTTGGAATTTTTCAAGGTCTCAAAATTTGTCTGCTTATCCCCCATTTTATCTAGCATACTATTTAAAACTGCCTTATTAATCTTTGTTGAAGGAGCGGTTGAAGGGGTAGGATTGGAAAAATCCCCAGCATCAAAATTTATATATAAACAAAAACCAAATATAGCAACCACAAGTAAACCAACAACAGTCACAGTTATGAGAATTTTCCAATCATTGTACTGACTACGACCAAATATAGACATGGTCATTTTATTCATTTTTACACGACAGCGAATAGTTTCTTTTAGGGACGTCATAATTAAAGCATTACACCAATAAAACTAACATCGGCCTGCCAAACTTTCTTCTTATTTTTTCCATTCTCCATTTCTATATTAGAAAGTTTTATACTCTGAATTTCTATGTAGTAAGGCAACTCTTCAAGTAACTGTATTGCTTTACAAACATCACCATAATCACCTTGAATATGAACCTGAACACTTAAAATATGCTGACCTCCTACTGGTTCTTTTTCACCCAACGACTGCACAGATATTAAAGTATTTGAAACATCTGAAAGCTTCTCTACACTATCAAGAAAATTCACAATCTCGTCTTTTTTTATGAAAAACGTATTAACTTTCTCACTTTCAGATTTAATATTAGAAGCTGTCTTAACAAGATACGCATAGTTATTGAGGGATATTTTTTCTGTATCAAGCTCGCTCTCAATATCTACTATATTATTTTTAAATTCAGATATTTTAAAATATTCATATCCAACACAAACCAAAAGTGTAGCGAGAACAAAACACGCAACTACGCACATAATTTTTGTCTTTATGTATTTCATTTTGAAGTTGATGTTGCGGTTAATGTAATTGAAAATGCTATATCATGATCATTTGAAAAACTTGAAATTGGTATGTCGGAAGAAACTGTCCACAATGAATTTTTTGCCTTCTTAGAAAAATCTATTAAATCATTTCTTGTTTTCGCCACACCATCCATCACAATATCTCTTTTTTCACCTTTCTTTATATAAGAAATAGAATTTATTTTAATACCAGCATTTTTGAGCTGAACAGCTTTATCTATAAAATCAGTAGCATTCTCATCTGAAACAATAGAGACTGCTTTCATTTTTCCTTCTAAATCTTTTAGGGTTTTTAGCAGAGTATTTTTATCCTTAGCCGTTGAAGATTCTTTAGCTGTTTGAAGGTCATTTTTTGCAATAGCTTGCTCAACTTTTAAAGAAATATATGTGGGAAACACCGCCACCGCCAAAGTCACTAAAACCAAAGAGCCTAAAGCTGCTGAAACAGCAACAAAACGCACAACATATTCATTCTTCACTTTTCTTTTATAATCCTGTGGAAGTAAATTAAGCATCGAATTTTTTTGGTAATGAAAGTCCAATAGCCGTCACATAATCTAAAGCATCAGAAGCCTGCATGTCTGGAATAAAATCACTGAAAGAAAAACATTCTGCCCAAGCATTGGCACCCCGAACAGGGATTTTAACGTTCTTAGAAATGTATTCGAGCACACCTGGAATAGTTGAATCTTTTCCGGATAGTAATATTTCATCAACTTTCTGAATACCTGGAGTACCAACAACTTTGTGTGTAAACCAATACATTGAGAGTTTATTTATTTCATCTTTTATAGCTGAAAGTGCTCCCGCGATTGATTCAAAAACTTTTGCTTTATTGTCTTCCGAATGAGATTTGTCGCCTTTAAATTTTTCTGCATCTTGCGCATTGATCGACAATGACCGGCCGATTGCATCAGTTAGGTTAACACTTCCAACATGAAGAGTAGAAGTGAACCGTACTACACCTCCCCGCACAATCGAAAATACTGTTCTGTTTTCTCCGATGTGAACAATCATGTACGTACGAGCATCTTTTTGGTTTACTAATGCGCGAGCAATAGCGCGCGACTCAAGTTCAAATGATCGTGGTGACAAATTTGCTTTTTCATAGATATCTATATATTCCCTAATAACACTTTCTGGCAACACAGTCACACTTAATTCAATTTCCCCTTTTTCATTTCTACCTATAACAGTATAGTCAAATGAGGCTTCAGCCGCAGAAATTGGAACATTATCTTCTATACGAAATGTGAGAACATCGGAAATATCAGCTTGTGGAACATCAGGTATTGTCGTGTTAAAAACATATGCCTTTGTTTCCGGTAAAGAAGCTTTAACAAAGGCATATTTCTCCTTTTCAGATATAGACAGAAGAACTTTTATAAGTTCATCTTTTTTTATTACAGAACCAGAAACAACTATTCCGGGAGATAATTTTCTTTCGCCATACCTATAGGGAACAAAACCTGGCCCAGATTTTACTAACTCAACGAAACGTACAGCAGTGTCAGATATATCAATACCAATAGCTGGCATCTCCAAAAATCTCGGAATACGAAAGTACCGAAAAATATCAAATCGAGCAGTGCGCGAACTCTTCATTACAAAATATTATATCACAACAACAAAAAACCTCTTGTGTATTACAAGAGGTTTTTTGTTTATTTTATTTTCGTTCCAGGAGGAATATCGTCAGACACTTTCAATAAAGAAAACATTCCTTCATCTGTGGATGCAGCAAGAATCATTCCCTGACTTTCATGCCCCCGTATCACTCTAGACTCCAAGTTTGCAAGGAAAGCACATTTGGTTCCTACTAATTTTTCTAGTTCAGGATAATAAGACCGTATTCCAGAAACTATCTGGCGAGGTTTTTCTTCCCCAAAATCTACCTCAAGCCTAAGTAACTTATCAGCATCGGCAATAATTTCAGCTTTCAATATTTTTCCGATGCGAATCTCTATTTTTGCGTAATCTTCAATTGAAATCATAATATTTAAGAGTTTATAGAATTATTTATTATTGTAAAGTTAAGAATTGTTCCTCATCCTATCCAGATAACTTTGTAAAATTATCGTTGCGGCAGAAGCGTCAATCATATCATTTTTACCTTGAATATGTTGAGCTTGGTGAGAAGTAAGAAATTCCGGCTCATATGCCATATCAATGGAAGTTTCTTGATAAAGTGCCGCCTCAAATTCTTTAATATCCTCCATAAGTGGATTGTCTTTCATTAAAAAATCCTTTGATTCACCAAAAACAATACACTTAACATTGTTTTTGCGAGCAATTTCAGCAACAGCCGAAATTGCCCTATTGTCATTTTTTATCACAGATACAGGAAAAGCCATCCCCCCTTTTTCATCCGAAATGGCTACCCCTATGCGTTTTGTTCCAAAATCTATACCCAGAAGTCTCCCTTCATGTTTCATTTGGATAAGTATACGCACAAAACAAATATGAGCAAAGAAAAACAATCTTGCATAAAACAAAAAAACACAAGCAAGAGCTTGTATTTTTGTATGTGCGGAGAGGGAGAGA
>JBAXEA010000062.1:0-3534 GCA_037140655.1 bacterium
TTGTGTTGAATCTGAATGGATTTCTCAGGAGTAATATAATGTATCGAACCATCTAGGTGTGACTTAAAAGAAACACCGTCATGACCTATCTTTGCCAATCTCGGTGCATCACTATCATCAAAGCGTTCTGGTATTAAAAGTGATGGATCGGTAATTTTCGTAATTTTAGAAATATCTTTTCCGTAAGCTGCACCTAGTGAAAAAACTTGAAAGCCTCCAGAGTCAGTCATCGTAGGACCCTTCCAATTCATAAACTTCCCTATACCACCAGCATAACGAACTATTTCATCACCTGGTTGTAAAAATAAATGGTAAGTATTACCGAGAACTATTTGTGTGCCTTCATCACGAACTTGTTCAGGGTTTAAAGATTTGATAGTTGCCTTCGTTCCAACTGCCACAAAAGCCGGCGTCAAAACATCTCCATGTGGAGTTTTTAAAACACCAACTCTTCCGAGTGCCCCATTCAATTTTTTCTCAATTTTAAATTCCATTTATTTTTCTATTTGAACAAACTTTAGATTTTGAATATTTACCGGACTGGCAAGTAAGGCTTTGGTAAACGAATCACGTGGGTCGGAAACTGTTTTTACAACAGTAGCCACTACATATGGAGTAATACCTGGTAAAACAACTTCAGTACCATCATCTAAGCTAATATCCTTCGGTAAAATAATTTCAAAATTTCCACCACCACGTCCTATGATTTGCATAAAATTATTTTTACCAGAAATTACTATTTCAGTTTTTTCACCTGGATTTGAATATAAAATTACTTTAGAAGAATTCGCTTCTACTTCAGCCACTCTGCCTATTGGTATATTCCCTAATGCAAAAACTTTTTGATCTATCACCACTCCTTGGTTTTTTCCAGCATCAATAATTAAAGTATCATATAAAGACTGATTGGGTTTAGATAAAATCGAAGAAAGTATTATTTCTTGATTTGTCTTTTTTCTTCCTAAAATTTCTTTCAAAGAAATATCATCTTTTACAAGAGAATTGTAATTTAACATTTGTGCTTCGTTTTGACTTATAAGTAATTTTAAATTTTCATTTTCTTTATAAAGAATTTGCTTAGAATAAAAATAAGATTCAAAATTTAAAAATCCTTGACCAACGAAGTTTCCTGCAACTAAAACTGGTCTAAATATGGAATGACCTGCATATGAAAAACCTTTTGAAATACCAGCTCTAAAATATAGCAGCAACACAAAAATTACAATGCCAAACATTAAATATGAAAACTTTTTTCTTTTATTTTTTTTATCTAGGAGGTAACTCATCTTGATTACGAATCAAAACTTCCTTAAAATATTCTAAATCATCTAAAATAATTCCAGTACCACGAGCCACAGCAGAAAGTGGATCATCTACTACATAAATAGGAATACGAAGTACATTTTGTAAAAGTTTATCTAAACCTAAAAGCAATGCACCACCACCTGAAAGCGTAATACCATTACGCATTATATCAGACAAAATTTCAGGAGGAGTAGTTTCTAAAACATCTTTTACTCCTTCTACAAGCTCTCTTACAGACAATGAAAGTGCTTCACGAATATCGGAATCAGTAACAACAACTTCCCTAGGTAATCCAGTTAAAATATCTCTTCCACGAACTTCTATTTCCATATAATCTCCGGGGATAGCAGAACCAACAGCTATCTTTACTTGCTCAGCAGTTCTTTCTCCGATAAGTATTTTAAACTCATCACGCATATATGTAGTGATATCATTATTGAATCTATCACCAGCAATTTTTAAATTTTTTGATTTTACAATTCCACCCAAAGATATAACTGCTACGTCTGTAGTACCTCCTCCTATATCCACAACCATAGAACCTACAGCTTCTTTCACAGGAAGTCTCATTCCCACAGCTGCAGACATCGGCTCTTCAACTAAATAAACTTCGCGAGCTCCGGCTGAACGAGCAGCATCATACACTGCCCTTGTCTCGACATTTGTTGTACCTGAAGGAACTCCAACCAAAACTCTTGGTCGAATCATTTTTTTCGACATTTTATCTGCTTTATTAATTAAATATGAAAGCATTTCTTCTGTGACTTCAAAATCAGAAATAACTCCATCTACAAGCGGACGAATAGCCTTGATATGACCTGGAGTTCTTCCAAGCATTTCCTTAGCTTTTGCTCCGACAGCAAGAATTTGATTTGTTTTCACATTCACTGCCACTACTGATGGTTCATTTATCACAATACCGTGACCCTTCAAATAAACTAAAGTATTTGAAGTACCTAGGTCTATACCAATTTCATTCGAAAATAATTTGTAAAATTTTTCAAGCATAATAAAATACAGGCTCTAGGCTTTAGGTTTTAGTAAACTTAGTAATTCATCCAATGTAACTATTTTTCCTTTTTCTTCTGTTCTTTTCTTTAATTCAATTCCGTTTTCTTTAATACTTCGAAGTGAGACAACTGCTCTATGTGGTATTCCAAGCAAGTCAGCATCAGCAAATTTTTCTCCTGCAGACATACCTGCTCTGTCATCAAATAAAACTTCAATTCCATTTTTCAATAATTTTTCATAAACATCACTTGCTTCTTTTGTAACATTTTCATCATCTCCAAGTGAAAGTAAGTGTAATTGAAATGGCGCGATAGATTCTGGCCAAATTATTCCTTTATCATCAGCCAAGGCTTCTACTACAGTACCCATAAGCCTACTAAGACCTATTCCATAACAGCCCATTAATACAATGTGCTTTTCACCCTTTTCATCAACATAAGATAAATCGAATGGTTCAGAATATTTAGTTTTTAAATCAAAAATATTACCAACTTCAATAGATTTATTTTCAACTAATTTTTCTTTCTTAAGTCCTAAACTTTCCAACACTTCATCATTGTAAACTTCCTTATTTACAGCCACAGCACTTTCTTCGTCTATATAAATAGTATCTTCTCCTGCTCCAGTTATTGTCTGGAACTCATGAGAATATTTAGAAAAAGTTCCACCAGAAGCAAAAGTTAGATAAGTTAAATGCCCTATTCCAACTCTTTTGAAAATATTTTTATATACCTCTTTCATTTTGTTATAAAAAATTTCAAAATCTTCTTGTGAAGTATGAAATGAGTACATGTCCTTCATAAGAAATTCTCTACCTCTTAACATTCCGGATTTTGCACGTAGTTCCATTCTAAATTTATTTTGAATTTGATAAACAGCAATTGGAAAATCTTTATACGAAGAAACATAGTTTTTTAAAATTGGAACAACTATTTCTTCATGAGTTGGAGCAAGCGCAACTTCTCTTCCAGATGAATCACTTACTTTATATAAGTCAGTCATTGAATCCCATCTACCAGTTTTTTCCCAATTCTCTTTTGGATGAAAAGATGGCATTAAAATTTCTTGCCCACCCACAGTATTCATTTCATCTCTAATTATATTTTCAATTTTTTTAACAACTCGAAACCCTAATGGTAAATAGCTATAAACCCCTGCCATTTCCTTATGAATAAAACCTCCACGAATAAGAAACTCAGCATTTTTGGACACTTCGTC
>JBAXEA010000063.1:0-3532 GCA_037140655.1 bacterium
TATAAAAAAATAAATGTTAAATATAAAATTAAAGAAAGTGTTTAAAATTATAGTTTCTCAATTACTATACATATTAGTTATAGTAAAATTTAGGTTCAAAAAGAAAAACAAATCAACCAATAAAACCCTCCTAATCATAAAACTAGATGCTATTGGGGATTATGTTTTATTTAGAAATTTTTTAGAGGAAATCAGAACAAGCTCCACATACAAGGATTATAGGATCACTTTTTTAGGCAACAGTGTCGTTAAGGATTTGGCAGAGACTTTAGACAAGGTTTTTATTGATGAATTTATTTGGATAAATAAAAGAGATGTTTTTAAAAACCCCTTTAGCATTTTAAAAATAGCTGATCTTATCTACAATAAATTCAATACCACGATTCATGCAACCTATTCTCGAGAATTTGTCGGTGACTTATTGGTAAAATTATCAGGATCAGAGACACGCATAGGATTTTATGGAGATTGCAATAATATCTCAGAAAAAGAAAAAAACAAAACCAATACTTGGTACACTAAATTAGTCCATATTGATCCTAAAATAAATTTTGAATTCTACAAAAATAAAAGTTTTTTCAGCCAAATCTTAAATAGTGAGCTGATTATTAAAAAACCTCACATTAATCTTAAAAATCTACCAATTTCAACCCCCCCACTTTTACCGAGTAATTTTGTATTGTTATTTCCAGGAGCGCAGCAAAGCTTTAGAAGATGGCCGGCTGATAAATTTCAATCAATTGCAAATTATTTAATCAACAAACACAATCTAGACGTTGTTATTTGCGGATCTAAATCCGACAGTGCACTGGCAGACATAATAAATCCTAATGATAATAAAAGAATACTTGATTTAACTGGAAAAACTAGTTTAACGCAATTAATCCTTATAATCTCTAAAGCTAAATTGGTTATTTCTAACGACACTAGTGGAGCCCACATCGGAGCTGCTTTAGACATTCCTACAATAATTCTATCTCAATTTAATCACTACCTACGCTTTGTCCCCTACCCACCAGAAATTAGTGATAAAATGCTCTGTCTATTGCCACACATTTTTGATACTATTCCGCAAAATGAATTGATTGAAAAATTCAAGCTAGGCTCTGATGTAGATATTTCACTAATATCAATTGAAGATGTCAAAGAAACAATTATAAAAACAATTTTATAGAAGATGACAAATCCTTTTTTCTCGATAATAACATGTACCTACAATAGCTCTAAATATTT
The DNA here is from genome assembly GCA_037140655.1 of bacterium. Taxonomy (GTDB): domain Bacteria; phylum Patescibacteriota; class Minisyncoccia; order Phycocordibacterales; family UBA9973; genus UBA9973. Next base: position 1,234 of record JBAXEA010000063.1, read on the forward strand.
AGAGGAAAATATTGCTAGTATGAAAAAACAAAGTTTTAGAGATTTTGAGCATATTTTCATTGATGGATTTTCCACAGATAACACATTAAAAATTATAAAAGAATACCAGGCTGAATTTCCTAATAAAGTTAAAGTATTCCAATATAAGCCTGAGGGAATATCCAAAGCTATGAATCAGGGAATAAAAGAATCTAGTAGTGAATACATAATACACCTACATTCTGATGATAATTTATCCGATAACAATGTTTTATCTAGTGTTTTTAAATTTTTAACAGATAACAATTATCCGGATTGGATTTACGGTCAAATCAATACTTTAGTAGGTAATGAATCTAGAGGTATTTTCCCTACCAAAAAAATATGGCAAAGGAAGGAAAATCAATTCATTAAAAGTTATTTGCTAAAGTTCTACAATTACGTCCCCCACCAAGCAGTATTCATAAAAAAAGAAATTTTTGAAAAATTTGGTTATTTTGACGAAAGCCTAAAAATAGGAATGGATCCAGATTTATGGTTAAGACTCAGATCTAAAACCAGATGGTTTTTTTGCGACAGAATAATAAGTAATTTTTCTTTGCGCCCAGATGCTCAATCATCTGGCCTTAAAAATAAAGAAGAAAATATGATAGGTATTTCATTAATGAAACAAAAACATTTGAATAGATTTGAAATCCTTGTTTCAAACCTCTTTAACTTTTTGTTAAAGTTTAAACATGATAATTACCAAAAATAATATGAAAATCTCCATCATTACACCGTCTTATAACTCTAGCAAAACAATTTCCGATACTATTGAAAGTGTAATATCTCAAAATTATTCTGATTTGGAATATATCATTATCGATGGAGCCTCTACAGACAATACAAAAGACGTTGTTGCAAAATACCAAGATAAAATAAATATAAAATTTGTTTCAGAACCAGACAAAGGTATTTACGATGCGATGAATAAAGGTATAGGTTTAGCGACTGGAGAGGTTATAGGAATTATTAATTCAGATGATTATTATATTGACGGAGACGTACTAAAAAAAGTTTCTAACGTATTCAAAGATAGTAATATTGATGCATGCTACGGCGATCTTGTGTATATAAAAGATATTAAAGACAAAATCATACGCCATTGGAAGGCTGGAGAATATAAAGAGTGGAAATTAAACTATGGATGGATTCCTCCACACCCAACACTTTTTGTTCGAAAAAGCATTTATGAAAAGTTTGGATTATTTCGTCTGAACCTGACTATGGCAGCAGACTACGAATTTATGTTAAGAATATTCAAAAAAGGAAAAGTAAAATCAAAATACATTCCCAAAGTGCTGGTTACAATGAGGCTGGGCGGTGTTAGTTCTAAGAATATAAAAAACCGAATTAATGGAGTAAAGGAATTACATAAATCATGGGAACTAAATGGAATGAAAGTGCCGACTTTATTTATGTTTAGACAATTACTTAAAATCCCACAGTATCTTAGAAGATATAAAAAATAAAAGACCCTCCGTTTGAAAGGTCTTTGAACCTAAGCGGCTCAGGCTATTGGAACATTTAAAACTAACCACGCAAGTATTTGGATTACATCCAATTTTTCAACCTCTTCACACCCAGAAGCACTCGCAAAGATTTTTAGAGCCCCTACCGCCTCGGCCATTATACGCTCACTCTCACTATGAGATGAGAAGTCATTCCGTGCTGACATAAATAGGTTGATAAAAAACAAACAAGTGATTTGTTTCTCAACACTATTAGGACGGCTCTTAACCTCTCTTATAATTCCACTCACAAGTTCAGCGAAATGACCTGTTCTTCTAGGTGCTTTACCCACAATACCAAGATAGTATTCTTTGATATCAAACATAAAATAGATTACCCTTTCTGTTTCAATAATAACTTCTTTTATTTAGAGAGTCAAAAGACTTGAAACCTTGAGAGTTTTCACGAATTTTTGAGCTCTATCAAATTCATTTTTGAATTTTTCAAAACTTGCAGCAGATGGAGAGAAAAGCAGTGTGACTTGTTTCCCATCCGTCAACTGGATTGATTCAAACATTTCTTTATATGAATCAAAAATTCTTGGATTATGCTTCTTCCAATAGTTTTCATTGGTAAGTGCAGCTATCATTTTAATCGTTGCGCTTCCAGAAAGTAAAAATAAATTTTGCGGTGCTATTTCTTTTGAAACTTTTTTTGCCCACGAGCTGTATTCAAGATCTTTGTCAGTACCACCTGTGATAAGTATCTTATTATCCTTCTGTATAGTTTTATATGCGTCTAAAAGCGCCACTGTAGCATCTGGGCT
>JBAXEA010000064.1:0-3515 GCA_037140655.1 bacterium
TTGCTCCGACAACACCATCGGCACCTAAGCCTTTAGTTGTTTGGTAAGCGATAACTGCGGCTTTGGTCATATTTCCAAAACTACCGTCAGCAGTTAGTGAAAGCTTTGCTTGCAAACACTTAACTTGTGTATCGTTCTTTAATCCCTTCTTTAGGGTCTTTGTGATTTGACATGTACTTGCATCTGGAGCTACGGCTGCGCGAGCAACTGTTACGCCCAAGAATAGAGTAGCCACAATCATAAGTCCTAGAAGGAATTTTGATTTTAATAAATTACTCATAATTTTTTATAATTGTCCGCTTGTCTGAACTCGTCTTAATTTTTAAATTAAGAAAAATTTCAGTTGCGAACTGTGTGCCATTAATAAGTTTCGACAAAACTAAAAGCACACCTTTTCTATCACTACTCCTCGCTTGCCGATAATTAATAAAAAATAATAATGGGGCAAACTTATAATAGTGAACAGATTAAAACGAATTGAAAACATCCCGTATAAAAAATTATAAATTTTTCACGGGACAAACATTGTGTAAAAGATATTAATTTTTTCTACACAACTATTTTGTTTTCAATGACCTTTCATTTGTTTTCGCTTAAAATTTTTTCGACGAAATTTTAAGTAAAAATCAAAACAATTTGCGAATACAGAACGACACACTGCGTGCGTAATTCTGTAACCACAATATCATTATAATATACCACTGGAATACAGCAATATATTATGTGGATAACCAGTGAAAAAATATCGAAATATTTTTAAATGTTTAAGTCGGACGAAAATGACCGACTATTCCACGGGAATATTATCGCATATTTTGGGTTAAAAAGCAATGATTAGGCGCTAGGCTTTAGGCTTTAGGCACTAGCGAATCGAGAGGTAAATTCTTAGAAAATTCTATGTCCTTTAGATGAAATATTTGGACCACCTCTTCTCTCCGATTTTCTTAAGGACTCCGTCGTGAACCATGGAAACAAGTTCCCTCTGGAGTGTCTTTTCACCACAAGAAACGAGTGGTCCTTCAGCTGAATTTTTGATGTCCGTGATGGTTGCTCCGCCTGATTCTGGGAAGACACTTAGTTTGTTTTTTATGATACTTACTATCTCCTCTCGGCGCTTGTTTTTTAGAATTTCATAACTCTGATTTGTAGGGTGACTTACAGGATTTGCCAAATGGACATGTTTCACACCTGGAGACATAGATGAAACTTTATCGGACAAGACCTTCATCAGATTACCTCCCTTTTGGACACCGATTCTTGTCTGTCCTATATGTCCGATAGAACGTGAATTGTTTACGTGACTTTTATTTACGATATTTGTATTTTTAAAATAATCTACAGGCTCTTCTCTTGTTTGTTCAGATAAGTTTTCTGGAAGAGCTGGTACCTCACGCATGAATTCTTCCAACCACATTGGATTCTTTTTGGAAATGAATTCTTTAACTGAATGCTGTAATTCTATAAACTCTTTTTTTAATATACTTGAGTTCATTTCTGAGATCATTCCTATGGCAAAACTGATGTCCAAGAAAGAAAGAATTTCAGATATCTTCTTGCTTGAGTCACTAGGATTTGAATGCATGTCTGATATTATATTTGTGCCCAAAATTCTCAACTTATTTCGTAATGGTTCTTCTCTGTCCATTATGTCCGTTACCATAAACAAAGCAGTAATAAGCTTATTAGTTTTTGTATAAGTTAATTTAACGGACACGTTGTTGTCGGAGCCTGCCCCGTACAAAGCCGAAGGCTTTTGTGTGGGGTCCTTTAGGTTTTTATTTTCCCCTAACATGTTGTCCATTATATATAAAAGACACAATATGTCAAATAAGAGACGCCTCCCGATACCTGGTTTAGGGCTTGCTGTAAACCAGGTATCGGGAGGATTTTTAGTAAGGAGAAAAAGAGTTTGTTATTTTATATTGCACAAAAATTTTCTGGTGAAAATTTTCTCTGTCCGGCGCCGTCGCGCCTACCAAGGCAATCTAAAACAACAAACTCTTTTTTAAGTGATAACAACTAACGCCTAGCGCCTAGTGCCTAGTGCGTGTTAAAATTAGCAATATGGCAAAAAATGATAAAAAAAATAACACTAACAAAACTGGGAAAAATATTAAAAATATTTCCAAGGTGACACCTAATAAAAATACAAACAAAACTGCCCCAACGGGCAAGCTAAAAATCGAAACAAAACATACTATCTGGGGAGTAGTATTTTTTGCTTTAGCTGTATTTTTTCTGATGTCTCTTTTTGATATGACAGGCCCCGCAGGAAAATCTATTTATGATTTTTTTGATTATCTTTTTGGTTATGGATATGTATTGCTTCCACTACTTTTTGGTTTACTTGGATGGTCATTTATCAAATCAGTCAGACCAAATATAGGATGGACTCGTGCTATTTCTGCGACAGCATTTTTACTCTCAGGACTTAGCTTGATCGACATACCATCAGAGAATCATGGAGGAGGAATTTTAGGAAGAATTTTATCGACTCCATTCGTATCTCTTTTTGATGTTTATGCTTCGATAATTTTACTTGGAGCAATTTTAATAATTTCGATTTTAGTGATGTTCGATGCAAGACCAGAACTCATTCCATTCTTTAAAAGTGTAAGCGGAATTTTTAGAAAGAAACAAGTAGAAAATTTTGAAGAAGAGGAAGAAGAAGATGAGAAGGAAGATGAAGAAGAAACAGAAGAAGAAAAAGAAACAACAAGTGAAAAAATTAAAAAGGCACTTGGAGTAAATAAAAAAGAAACTCCAGCTGTGGCACAAATTGCAAAAGAGGAGGAAGAAGAATTTCCAATTAAAAAAAGAAAGAGTGGACTAATCTCAACCTATGTTCCCCCACCACTTACACTTCTTGAAGAAGATAAAGGTAAACCAAATACAGGTGACGTGAAAGCAAATGCAAATATTATAAAACGCACACTTGCAAATTTCGGTATTGAAGTTGAGATGGATGAAATAACTGTCGGACCTACGGTCACACGTTATGCATTGAAACCTGCAGAAGGAGTAAAACTTTCAAGAATAGTTGGCTTACAAAATGACCTTGCACTTGCACTTGCTGCCCACCCTATCCGTATCGAAGCACCTATACCAGGAAAGTCACTTGTAGGAATTGAAATTCCAAACAAATCAAAATCAATCGTCGGACTTGCAACATTACTTTCAGATGAGAAATACAAAAATTCTCCAAAGCCACTTACTGTCGCACTTGGTCGTGGAATTTCTGGAAAAGCAGTATTTGGAAATTTGGCAAAAATGCCTCATGCACTTGTAGCAGGAACAACCGGTTCTGGAAAATCTGTCACCATTCACTCCATGATCACTTCCCTACTTTACCGAAATGGTCCAGATGATTTGAAACTAATTTTGATAGATCCAAAACGTGTCGAACTAACTCTTTACAACAAGATTCCACATTTACTTACTCCTGTTATCACTGATGCAAAGAAAACAATTCTCGCACTAAAATGGGCAGCAAAAGAAATGAATCGACGTTATGA
>JBAXEA010000065.1:0-3468 GCA_037140655.1 bacterium
TTAAAGTCTTTATCAGCAACATTGTTTGCTCTTAACATCTCTAAGGCTTTCTTTTCAACTTCTGTAACCTGGGCTTGTGCTTCTTTCACTGTCTTTGCATCTTTTGTGATTGTGAAAGAGATATTTGCTATATCAGGTACAGCATTTACTTCTCCATGTCCTGAAAATGTTATTACATTCTCTTGTTTGTTTTCATCTCTATACTCTCCACGATAAAAACACACATGCGCGACAGCTACTGCTAGAAATACTACAAGCGCAATTTTTAAACCTTTCTTCATTTTTTCTTTTTTCTCTGGCGTCATATTTGAACAATTCATCATATATTTTTATTTTTTAATTCCTAATAATTGTACTTCAAAAGTAAGAGTTGCGTTTGGAGGTATTGCTTGTCCTGCACCTTGTTCTCCATAAGCATATTCTGGCTTTATTACTAATCTTCTAACTTCTCCAACTTTCATTCCATTTACTCCAATATTCCATCCTTCGATCACACCTCCAGGACCTTTATTTCCAATTTGAAAACTAAAAGCTTCTACGTGTCCGTATTTTGGATCAACATTTGAATCAAAAACTGTTCCATCTGCAAGTGCTCCTGTGTAATTCACAGCTACGATATCACCAGCCTTTGCAACTTCTCCAGTTCCTTCTTTTAATGTTGTTATTTGCACTCCCTCTTCATTATTTTGTGTATTGTTTTCCATATTATTTTTATTTTCTTGTATATTATTTTTATTTGCTTCTTGTCCTTCTGTATGTACTGTTACAGGCACAGATGAAGGATTCATTATTTGATTGATCGTAAGATAAATCAAACCACAAACAACGACCAAAACTATTAAAACCCAAACCCACATCATTTTATTTTTCATGTTTATTAATTACTTCTCTACATAAGTAGAGACTCTGTTACTTTTTAATAAACCAATTATACTCATTTGAGACCCTTAAATCAAATTGACCTCAGGAGTGATTTTTACACAAAATTTTTATTCTAATTAAGAATCATTTATGTAAAGGTTGTTTTTACAGAATACAAAAATTCTCATACTCTTAATGCTGTGTATTTTTTATTTTTGTTGAAATCTACATATTTAGTATAATATTACTATGAACATAGAGAACCTGGATTTTTTTAAAAATAAAGAAACTCATACTATTAAAAGTAGTACCATTGAAAAGGTTGAAAAAAATAAAGAAAATATCGAAGATGTTCAGAATACTATTAACAAAATCAGAGCTAATCTTGATTTACTTATGGAAGATAAACAGATTGAGATAAATAAATCAGAACAAAAACAAGTAGAAAATATTTTTGAACAAAAAAATTCACCAGAAATCATAAAATGTGATAACTTGTCAGAAATATTTTTAACCAAAATTGAACCGGATAATGCTATTTTATCCCAAATAAAGGAAAGACAACTTTCAAAAAGTGAATTTTTATATAGTCTTGAAACAACATATGACAATGAAAAATATTCTTTTTTAGTTCATGCTAGTCCTAAGAGTCTTTGGCTAGAACACATGGCTAGAAATGAGAGTTTAGATACAGCAAAAAAAGATAGTATTCCTTTTGAATTTATGTCTAATAATCTAAAACAAATGCTTTTATATTGTGCAAAACATCATCCAGATATTAATATAATTCAGTTTGCTGCGATTAAAGGAGACACAAAATTTGATAGTTTAACCAAACCTAAGTTTGCTAAAAGACAGGCAGAGAAACGAGGTGTATTATTCACCAGACTTTTAAGTGGTGTACTGGGTGATAGTAAAACATCTGTTATTTTTGAAAAAGATCTTTTACAAAGAATGCCAAATGCTATTATCTATGACATGTATTTAAAAAGTGATAAAAAATACAAAAATTACCTAAACAAATTAAAGAATTCGTTTAAAAGTTTTTTGCATATTTAAAATTTTATCTTACTATATAGTATCTTGAACTGAATTTATTTTATTTTATTTTTTCTTCTATTTTTCATATGTATTAGCAAAAGAATCTTCAGCAATAGCATATCCACCAGCTTTAACAGCCATTTTTTCTCCATCTATTTCTATTTCTTCATTATTTAGATCTTTGTATGTCATAAATAATAAATTTTTAATTAACCATCTAATTTATAAAAATATATTATTGAAAATCAGAGATTTTTTTCCAATATTTAAAAAAGACCTTATTTTGTTCTTTAATTTTTTGACTAATATTTTTTGTATCCACCTCTTTGAATTTCTTGAAATAATATTCCCATATTTGTTTTTTTGAAAGATTTTTCAAAAGAAATTTAACGTGTATCCAATGAAAACTTTCGATAAATACTGCTATTTTTAAATTCTCTTTGCTTTTATTTTTTTCCAATATCCACTTAACATTTTCTGCCATGTATTTTTCTCTCAAATAGATACGAACCCACCAAAGCCAATTTTTAGTTGCACAAGGGTACATATATTTCCACACTTCAAAAAATTCTCTCCTTAAATCGTCCGGCCCATCAATATCATAAAGCAAAACATTGTGTCCTTCATTCCATAATTTTACTATATTGTCCCACATTAAAACATCTGATAACACATCACCATTTCCATGAATTTTAGAAACTTTTTTCAAAAAATCTTGATTTTCACGCACTAATTTTATTGGTTTGTTTTCGCAAGAATATTTATTAAAAATAGTATCTGGATCTTTATGATTACTTGCATTTTCAAAAATAATAATATCCGGTTTATATTTCAAAACATATTGTGCCCTACGAAGATCAAGACCTTTCCAATTTTTTGTATTTATTTCTTCTCTACAGTTTACTTGTATGAATTTTATTTTCATACACAAATTATACACCCAAAAAGTATTATTTAATAAAAGATTATTTATCCCGAGTATCACAAGAGGAACCCTTGGTAAAATATTAGATAAGATTAACCTCAGGAGTGATTTTTACACCAAATTTTTTATATACTGAATCAATAATTTCATCCGATAGGTTTTTTATCTCTTGTCCTGTCGCCCCACCTAGATTTACTAAAACAAGTGCTTGTTTATCATAAACTCCAACATTTCCAACTTTTTTCCCTTTCCAGCCACAGGCTTCTACTAGCCAACCTGCTGGAATTTTTATCATTTCCCCTTCTGTAAATGAAGGCATATCTAAGTATTTTTCTTTTAATTCTTTAAATTTATTTTGATCAACATAAACATTCTTAAAAAAACTACCGGCACTACCTAGATCTTTTGGGTCAGGTAATTTAGTTTTTCGAATTTCAGAAATTGCATTACTTACATCTTTTGAATTTTTTATTTGTAAATTATTTTTTTTTAAATAATCTTGTAATGCTTTGTAATTTGAATTCAAATTTTCTTTTTTATTTAATTTCAGAATCATAGCACTGATAAAATATTTTCCTTTTAATTCATTTTTGAAAACACTATCTCGATAGCCAAATTTACATTCTTCATTTGAAAAGATT
>JBAXEA010000066.1:0-3444 GCA_037140655.1 bacterium
TGCAAAAAGGGTTTCATTGTTGAAATAGAAGATTTTAATTTTTATGAAAAAATATCTATTTCTGCAAAATATAAAATTCCGGCTCCTACTTGGTGTCCAGATTGTAGGTTTCAACGAAGATGTACTTTTCGTAACGAAAGGAAATTGTTTAGAAATATTGATGCGATTACTGGTAAACCGATTTTGTCTGTTTTTCCAATAGAAGCTAAATTTCCTATATATGAAGATAGTTATTGGGTAAGTGACAACTGGGATCCTTTTTCATATGGCGTTGATTTTGATAGGTCACGTACTTTTTTAGAACAACTTTACGAATTAAGTTTAAAAGTTCCACACCGTCAATTAGATGCTATTAATATGGTAAGAAGTAAATATTCTGGAAATGCTGCTGACTTAAAAGATTGTTATTTGATTTTTAATGCCACAGCAACTGAAAATTCTGCTTATGGCAATGCTGTTGATTATTGTAAAAATTGTTTTGATAATTCTCACATAAGTTCATCTGAGAAGTGTTATGAGTCATTCTGGTTAAATAAATGTTATGAGACACATTTCTCTTCTTTATGTGAAGAGTGTGTGTCAGTATATTTTTCAAAAAATTGTGTTGGATGTTCCAATTGTTTTGGCTGTGTTAATTTGAGAAATAAATCCTATAATTTTTTTAATGAGCAATTATCAAAAGAAGATTATCAGGCCAGGGTAAAGTCTTTAAATTTATCACAATGGTCAAATTTAGAAAAAATTAAAAAGGAAGTGTCGGAATTTTGGTTAAATTTTCCAATCAAATATATGCAAGGAATAAAAAACCAAAATTGTTCCGGTGAATACGTTTCGAATTCAAAAAATGTCCGCAATAGTTATTTAGTGAGGGGAGGTGAAGATTTAAAATATGTTCACTATAGTCAGACTACTGGATGTAAAGATAGTATGGATGCGACAGTAAGTGGTATTAATAATGAACAAATATATGAATCAATTACTTGTGGATGGAATTCATCACAGGCACGTTTTTGTTTTGAGTGTTGGGATGGGGGATTTGATTTTGAATATAGTATGTTCTGCGGGAAAAAAGCCAACCATGTTTTTGGAAGTATAGGTGTAAATAGTGGTGATTATGTTATTTTAAATAAAAAATATTCAAAAGATGAATTTCTTAAATTAAGAGATGAGATACGTAAACATATGGATGAAATGCCATTTATTGATGACAAAGGAAGGATATATAAATATGGTGAATTTTTTCCACCCCAGTTCTCACCATTTTCTTATGATGACACAATAACACCAGAACATTTTCCATTATCAAAAGAAGAAATAATATCTTATGGTTCTAGTTGGTATGAAATTCCTAAAACAGAATATGAGGTTTCTTTAAAATCTGAAAATATACCAGATGATATTATTGATGTGTCTAATGATATTTTAAATGAAATTATTTCTTGTGAAAAGTGCAAAAGAGCTTATAGAATAATTACAGAGGAATTGCAATTTCTAAAACAAAATAATTTTCCTATTCCTCGTAGTTGTATAGATTGTCGTCACGGATTACGAATTTCTCAAAGAAACAAAAGTAAGCTCTACAAGAGAAGGTGTGGTTGTGATGGAAAATTTTCTTCAAATGGTAAATATACTAATACGGTTGAACATTTACATGGAGATAGTGAGTGTCTAAATGAGTTTGATACTTCATATGGTCCAGATAGACCAGAAATAATATATTGCGAAAAATGTTATCAACAAGAAGTGTATTAAAATAGTTTGATGTTTAAAATTATTTTAATTTGATATAATATAAACATTATGACAAATCAACCACTATTAGATTTTGTTAAACAACAATTACAAAAAGGTATAGACAAAGATACTATCTCTAAAGAATTATTAGCTAATGGTTGGACGAATCAAGACATAGAAGAAGCATTCAGAGCTACTAATAATCCTATAGTAAATAATTCCGTTGTTTCACCTGCTCCTGTTGTCGCCTCAACTTCTACAACACCTGCGTCTACACCAGCATCCACATTTCAGCCTATATATAATTCAAATTCTCCTTATGCAGGTATGAATACAGTTAGTACTTCAAATAATTTTAATTCAAATTTTTCATCTGGATATAAACCTAAAAAAAGTTCTGCAGGAAAGGTGTTTTTAATTTTAATAATTTTATTGATATTGGGAATCGGAGGGTCGGCCTATTATTTAAGAAATGACCTAATGAATTTACCAATAGTAAAAAATATTTTTTCAGTATTTAAACCAACAACTCCTGTTCCGGTAGTAGAAAATCAACTTCCTCAAACACCAGTAGGGGATGTAGGACAACAAATACCACCAAGTGAAGTAAAAATATCTTCAAGCAACGATTTAATAAATGCTAATGTAACACCAAATGAAACACCGAATGTTCCAACTAAGACAATTCCAAGTTTTGAGAATGTAGCATGGACTAAGTATGAAGATTTTTTTAACGGTATAAGTTATCAATATCCATCATCTTTAAATAATGCTTATATTCAATTTAAAAAACCAGAAATAGTAGTGACTCCAAAAATTAGTCCAACTATTGACGCTGATGGTTGTCTTTCTGCTTCACAAGGAGGAGAGACTCCTAAGAATTCTAAAACAAAAATAGGTAGCATGGATTTTTGTCTGTCTACGAGTGCTGATGCTGCTATGGGAACTTATGCCAACTATTATTACTATACAACTTTGAAAAACAAAAATTATTATACATTGGAATATACGATCATGACCCATAATTGTAGTAATATGCAGGCTGCGTATGATAAAAATTTATGTAGCAGTTATGTAGATAATTATGATGCAATACTTCTACCAATAATTCAAAAGAGTATTTCAAGCCTAAGTCTATAATTTTATTTTTATATGAAAAATAAAATTGATGCTATTTTAATTCTTCCTGATATACGCTCTGCTTTAAATGTCGGAGCTATTTTCCGTACTGCTGATGCTGTCGGAATTTCAAAAATATATTTAACTGGTTATACACCAAGACCAACAGATAAGTTTGGTAGAATTCAAAAAGACATATCAAAAAGTGCATTAGGTGCTGAGACTTGGATTCCTTGGGAATATAAAGAAAAAATAATTCCTTTATTAACTAAATTAAAAAAGGAAGGATATAAAATCATTGCCCTTGAACAAGATGAAAGATCAGTTGATTATCGTACCCTTCGACTAAGCTCAGGGCAAGAAAACAAAATTGCCATAATTATCGGCAGGGAGGTGGAAGGTGTTGATAAAAAGATTTTAAATAAAGCTGATGTTATCGCAGAGATTCCAATGAAAGGAAAAAAAGAATCTTTAAATGTTTCTGTGGCTACCGGTGTAGCACTTTTTAGAATCCTAGGTTTATAAAATTTTTCAGCAAGTACTTTTAAAAACCGCACATAAAATTCTGCTGAATTTTTGCTATGCTCGGCC
>JBAXEA010000067.1:0-3407 GCA_037140655.1 bacterium
CAAAATACGGATGGTTGGTTTTTTATCATGGAATGGAAGCTCATGAAACACATCGCTATAAGCTTTGGGCAATGTTGCTTGATTTGAAGGATCCTACAAAAATACTTTATAAATCAAAGAAACCAATACTTAAACCAGATGCATTTTACGAAAATCAAGGACATAAATCAGGAGTTGTTTATTCATGTGGAGCAATAGTAAAAGAAGGAGTATTGTTCTTGTATTATGGAGGGGCTGATATGGTTTCTTGTGTTGCTACAGCTAACTTCGAGCTTTTCTTAAAAGAACTTATGTCAGGAAAAATTACTAAATTAAAGAAAGGAAAAATATAAATTAAAATGTTTGTCGTAAAACGATCAGAAGAGAATCCACTTTTAATACCAAATAGAGATCATTACTGGGAAGAATTTGCAGCTTTTAATCTTTGCCCAATAAAAAAAGGTAAAACCATTTATGGTTTATATCGTGCTATTTCTGCTGTAGATAAAATGAAAGATCCACATCAAATTTCTGTAATTGGTATAAGTAAGAGTAAAGACGGAGTACATTTTACAGATAGAAATCATTTCATTTTACCAAAAGAGGAATGGGATCAGTATGGTTGCGAAGATCCAAGAGTTACATATTTTGAAGGAGTATATTATATTTTTTATACAGCACTTTCAAAATACCCGCTTGGCCCTGAAGGTATAAAAGTGGCTGTAGCAACATCACGTGATTTAGAAAAAATAGATGAAAGACATTTTGTTACACCATTTAATGCGAAAGCAATGACTTTGTTTCCTGATAGAATTAATGGGAAAATCACAGTTATTTTTTCTGCACACACTGACTCACCTCCAGCTAAAATGGTTTTCGCACAAGTTGATAAAATAGAAGAACTTTGGTCTTCAAAATTTTGGGAGAAGTGGAATGAAAATATAGATGAACACGTGATTGATCCTGCTCGTAATATTTACGATCATGTTGAAGTAGGAGCTCCACCAATAAAAACAAAATATGGTTGGTTGCTTGTGTATTCACATATACAAAATTATTTTGAACACCCAGACAAGATAGACAGAATTTTTGGTATTGAGGCACTGCTTCTTGATTTGAAAGATCCTAAAAAAATAATTGGTAGGACTTCTGGACCAATGCTTGTGCCTGAGGAGTCATATGAATTATCTGGATATATTTCAAATGTTATTTTCCCAACTGGTGCAATATTAGAGAAGGATACACTTACTGTCTATTATGGAGCTGCAGATACTACTGCATGTAGTGCGAAAGTAAATTTGATTGATCTTATTTCTACAATGTCTCCAAAAACAATAGATGATTGGCGTTTTAAAAGATATGATAAAAATCCAATTATTTCTCCAAAGGCTGAAAATCGCTGGGAAGCAAAAGCCACATTTAATCCAGCAGCTATTTATTTAAAAGGTAAAACTCATATTTTATATCGTACATCATCACCTGATAATACTTCATATATTGGTTATGCAAGTACAAAAAATGGTTTTGATATTACCGAAAGAATTGCAGATCCAATATATGTGCCCAGAGAAAATTTTGAAGAGAAAAAAATTGAGAATGCAAATTCAGGTTGCGAGGATCCAAGACTAACAAAAATCGGTAAAAATATTTATATGTGTTATACAGCTTTTGATGGCATCGGACCTCCTCGTGTAGCTATGTCATCAATAACCGAAAAAGATTTTCTTGCACATAATTGGAAATGGGAAAAACCAGTATTGATAACACCAGCAGGTTTCGATGATAAGGATACTTGTATTTTTCCAGAAAAATTAGAAGACGGATATTTTATTATTCACAGAGTTGGTAATGAGATATGTGGTGATTATTTTAAGAATTTAGATTTTAAAAACGAAACAGTTAAAAAATGTATAAGAATAATCGGACCAAGAACGAATTGCTGGGATAGTTCAAAAGTGGGTATAGCAGCTCCACCAATGAAAACAAAATATGGCTGGCTACTTCTTTATCATGGTGTTTCAAAAAGTCACAATACTTACAGAGTCGGAGCATTGCTTCTTGATTTAAAAGATCCTGCTATTGTGCTTGCTCGTTCTACAGACCCAGTTTTTGAACCAGTTACAGAATATGAAAAGAAAGGAATCGTGAATAATGTTGTATTTCCTTGTGGAATGGCTCTTAAAGGTAAGACTTTATTTATATATTATGGAGGAGCAGATACTGTCACTGGTGTTGCTACTATGGAACTTGATATAATATTAAAAGCTCTTGTTCATGGTAAGAAATTGTAATTATTATTAGTTAATAAAATATAAATATATGCAAATCAATTTACAAGCAAAAAATATGGAAATAACAGAAGCTATCCATGATTATATTGAAAAGAGAGTTACTAATTTGGGAAAAGTTCTTTCTCAAATTGAAGATAAGGGTGGGGAAGTAAAAGTTGGTTTCAATATTTCAAAAACTACGAATCATCACAAAGGAGGAGAATTCTTCCATGCAGATTGTTCTATTCATACAAAAGACGGAAATTTCTTTTCGAGTACGGACAAAGAAGACTTATATGAAGCTATCGATACAGTAAAAGAAAATTTATTTACTGAAATAAGTAAGAATAAAGACAGGAGGCAAACTTTGTTCAAAAGAGGAGGTACTAGTATAAAGAAAATGATGAGAGGAATTTCAAAACGAAATCCATTTAACTAAAAATTAAAAAAACACCACGTAAATCGTGGTGTTTTTTTAATTTTTATATTCAATTTCTTTTCCACCTTCTGGTATTACTTTATTTATTACGAAAACGCCATTTTCAAGCTTAGCATCAGTGATTATAATTCTCTTACCTTCTTTGAAGAAGAAAGTACGAGGCCAATGGGCATATGCACGGAATTTGTTGTAATTTTTTTCTGCATCATCATTAAGATCAATTAGGCCATCTTCCTTTTTTATTTTTTTACAAAAAGTAGCTTCTGCTTCGTTTTGTGGAATCGGATTTATTTTTCTTTCAATAAAATCAGGCAGAGTTTTTACTAAAAGTTCACCACCGATTTTTATTAAGCGCTTGCGTAGGTCAGGTGCTTTTTCGTTATCTAACATTGAAACAACTTCTTTTGTAATAATTGGGCCTGCATCCATTTTGCATTCCATTTGTTGGATTGTAATACCTGTTTCTTTATCACCGGCCAAAATAGCAGATTCGACAGGGGAGGCACCACGATATTTAGGTAGTAAAGAGTAATGAATGTTTATAGAGCCATGTTTAGGCAGTTTTATTAATTCTTCTGGTAATATTTTTCCGTAAGCAACGACGATAAATAGGTCAATCAGCCCGAAGTCAGACTTAGGGCTAGCCCTAAGTCTGACTTCGGGCAAAGATAGTTCTTTTAAATTTTCAGGTTGAATATATGGAATATTGTTCTCTATAG
>JBAXEA010000068.1:0-3296 GCA_037140655.1 bacterium
CGTATTCAAATGAGACTTTATCAAATCTAAGTATTACTTCATCTTTAGCCATTATCATTCACCATAACACATTTTTCTTGAAATTAAAAGGGTTTTTAGTGTTTTAGTATTTCAATTTTAGCCTTACCATTGCTTGTTGAAATTTTTACTGTACCACCTATTGGGAAAGTTATAAATGGATTTGAGTGTCCAAAGTCAACATTAGCAATAATTGGTATGGATTTTAATTCTTTTTTTGTTTGCACAATATACTTCAATTTTTCAATTGTCATTTCTGCCTTCTTCTGAAACCTACCAAAAACAATTCCTTTAACTTTATCAAAATTTGGCTGATGAATTAAGGACTGTAAATTTCTATTAAACTCTACTCCAAACAAACTTCCAGCCATATCGTCATCTTCAATAAACAAAATTGAATTTGAAATATTTGGCATAAACTTCGTTCCTTGAAGTAAATTGAAAGTACACAGATTACCCCCTAAAATTACTCCCTCTGCTTCGCCTTTGTTTATAACAATATGTCCTTCATTATTTTCGAATTTTCTATTCTCTTGATCTCTATACCAAGCATCATCAGACCAAGTATCAGATGCTTCAACTATATATTTTCCACTATCAACTAGGCATTTATTAAAATATTCAAAATTATATTTGTAACCCTTTTTCATTGCCCAAGTAGAAAAATGAAGTCCTGAATAAGTGACCAAACCAGTTTTAGCTGTTATAGCATTAGCTAAAGCAGTAATATCAGAATAGCCACACAAAATCTTTGGATTATTCTTAATTAATTCATAATCCAAATATGGCAATAATTCATTTGAATTAAAACCTCCAATTACTGTAAAAATAGCTTTTACTTTTTTATCTTTAAAAGCTTGATGAATGTCAGACACTCTGGACTTAATCGAAGAAGACATGAACATATCACACTCCTTACAGTTTTTAGAAAAAGTAACTTTATATCCTTGCTTTTCTAAATTCTCTTTTGCAAGCTTAAGTACATCGTCGCTCAACAAAGCCAGACTCCGCGCGGGAGCAATTACTCTAATCTCATCTCCTTTTTTTAATTTTTCTGGAATTATGTATTTCATTATTTTATTATATATTAACTTTTTAACATTATTAAATTTATAATTTTTGTTCTTGATTCATTCGATGAAATACCGACTCAGAATTATTCATAAGCTCATCATAACTTCCATTTTCTACAACTTTTCCATTTTCCATAATAGAAATACTGTCAGTGTATTTCAAAGTACCCAACCGATGAGCAATAATCAAAAATGTTTTTTCTTTACCATATTCTCCCAATAGCTTTTCCATCACTCTACCTTCTGTTTCTGAATCAAGAGAAGAAGTTGCCTCATCTAATATGACAATATCAGAATTTTTATAAATAGCTCGAGCGATACCTAAGCGCTGGCGTTCACCACCTGAAAGCATGTACCCTTTTTCTCCGATTGTTGAATTTACTCCATCTGGTAAACGTTCTATAACTTCTCTTAATTGAGATATTTCTATAGCTTTATTCAAAAGATCTTTATCAAGTGAGCGCATCATCGTAATATTTTCAGTTAATGAAAGATTAAATAATTCCGTCTCTTGCAATACTACTGTAACATTACTCAATGTCTCGCTATGTAAAATTGAATAATAATCTTTTTTACCTATTTTAAATTTTCCAGATTTAATTGCATATAAACCTAGAACGATTTTAGCTAAGGTGGATTTCCCTGAACCTGAGGAACCAGCAATACCAACTTTTGAATTTCGATTTAAAATTAAATTAAAATCTTTCAGACCAGCTTGTCCTGAACCATATTCCATAAATGCATTTTTAATTTCAATTTTATCCCAATCATTTGGAAAACTTTCATTACCTGTTTTAATAAATTCTGTTTCCTTAAAAATCGGCATCATCTGTGCTACGTCTGATCTAGCATTTATCATATCTGTATATAAATCACTAATGTCACTCAAGGAACCCTGCAACTTAGCAAAATATGTATAAAATACAAGGATCATACCAATACTAATAATATTAGCCACAAATGAAAAACCAGTAAGTAAAATAAATATACCAAGAGAAATTCCGGTAACAAACTGTAAACATTTCCACTTAAAATTATTTGCATTAGCTCTCTTTATAGACATATCGCGTGAGATAGTTTCCTTGTCTGCAATATGTTCAACAATCTTACTTTCTCCACCAAGTGCTTTTATGGACAGCATATTGCTTGCACTCTCGACATATGTACCTCCAGCTTTCTGATTGAATTTATTAAATTCATTACTTAATTTATAAACTTTTCTACTAAAGAAAAATTCTACAGACAAAAATGCCGTGGTATAAATAAATACCAAAAACATAAATCTATAATCAACAAACAAAAAGAAGATTAAAATTCCTGTAATGTTTGCAAAAATTTTCAACAAATCTCTTCTTAGCATTCCAAGCCAATTAGCTAATCCATCTGCACCAGTAAAAATTCTTTGTAATTTATTTCCTGTATTTTCTTTGTTATGCCATTCAAGAGAGAATTCAGTCAGTCTTTCAAAGCCCCAGATTCTGGCACGAGCACGAGTTTTCAAACCTATGATGCTCATCATATTTTTAGCTTTTAAGCGAATCAAGGAAGAAATAATATAGGTAGAAGAAATAAGAATTACGTAAAAATAAAATAATTTCAAAGATTGACCGGGAGTATATTTAGTGAAAAAATCTACTATTTTTCCAACAATAAATACTGGAACAAGATCATAAAAAAAGATAATGAGAAGTATAAAAAAAGACAACAAGAATCTTGCTTTATCTTTCTCTAAGAAATACCAAATAGACTTGGGTATCTCTTTCCAGGGCATACTTTTTCCATCTGTTTTTATTTTGTAAACCATTTTTTATTGATTCTCTTCGATGTATTTATAAAGCAAACGCACAGGTGTACCGAGTGCGCCAGGAGCAAGGAATTCTCCTGCCATTGAAGTCATCCTTGGTGCTATGTCTAAGTGAACCCATTTGTAACCTTTAATGAATTGATGTAAAAATATCGCACCATATGATGCACCACCAAAGCGGGAATCTTTATTGTGAACATTTGTATAGTCACCTAGGCTACCCTTGATTTCATTTTCAAATTCTTCCCACATTGGCAAGCGCCACACATAGTCACCTGTCATATCACCCACTTTTTCAAACTTTTGGCAAAGCTCATCATCATCTGTAAATAT
The DNA here is from genome assembly GCA_037140655.1 of bacterium. Taxonomy (GTDB): domain Bacteria; phylum Patescibacteriota; class Minisyncoccia; order Phycocordibacterales; family UBA9973; genus UBA9973. The sequence continues at coordinate 3,229 of JBAXEA010000068.1, forward strand.
TGCAGACATTCGCTCTCCAAGAGCCACACAAGCAGCCCCTGTAAGAGTCGCTACGTCTACCACAAGCT
>JBAXEA010000069.1:0-3277 GCA_037140655.1 bacterium
AATCCTTTTTTCATAAGCCAACCCATCATACCTCTTTCAGATGAGGACTCTAATGATTGGCGTCTAAAAGTATTTTGTTGGTCGTTAAATTCTATTCCTGACATGATAGCGGGGTTTGCTCAAATTATTTTTTAACAGTACGGATTCAGCGTCTTGAAAGGCTACATGAAAATTAAATATATTGATGCTGCAAAACAGACAACTATAAAAATAATCATATATAGATTTGCCTGATTTTCATCTTTTGCAATATTTTTATCAATTAGCCATTGTGCGAAAGCAGATTCAGATTGATTTGGTTGCATAGTTTTTATTACTTTTTAAGATTAGTAAAGTATACAGAAAATATTATAACACAGTATTAATATGCAAACATCCTGTTTTTTGTGTTTTACAAAAAATAAATTTCTTAAATTATTACTTGATCCAAAATATACAAGAATCTATATCAATTGGTCATTTTTACAGCTTTAGTATATTATATAGCAGATGACAATTCTCAATAAAAACGAGCCATTTACGCTCTTTTTAGGCGATATTATAGCTTTTGTGGTGGCCTTATGGGTTACCTTATTTATCCGTCTTGGGAGCGTTCCGACAAATACATTGCTTGAGAGCTATGTTGCTCCTTTTGTTATTCTTTTTGTGGCATGGGTACTTGTTTTTTTTATTGCTGGTCTTTATGAAAAACATACAACAATTTTACGTAACAGATTGCCGGGGATTATTTTAAATGCACAAATAGCCAATACTGTAATAGCTTTCATTTTTTTCTATTTTGTACCTGTATTTGGGATCGCTCCTAAGACAACCCTCATAATTTACCTTTTTGTTTCTTTTGGAAGTATTCTTTTGTGGCGCCTTTATGGCATTAATTTTCTAGTTCCTCAAAGAAGAAACATGGCACTTCTTGTGGGAAGTGGAAGTGAGATGAAAGAGCTGTACGAAGAGGTGAATTCAAACAATAGATACAATTTTAAGTTCATATCTTCTATTGACTTGGATAATATAAGCCAGTCTGATTTTCAGGAAGAGATAGTAAATAGAATATATACAGAAGATATTTCAACGATTGTAATTGATTTACATCATAAAAAAGTTGAACCAGTACTCTCTCATCTTTATGATCTTATTTTTTTTCGTGTCTCTTTTATAGATATACATAAAGTTTATGAAGATATATTTGATCGTGTACCCATTTCGCTTTTGAAAGACGGTTGGTTTATTGAAAATATTTCTCTTTCTCCAAAAGTAACATACGATTTTCTAAAGCGCTCAATGGATATTTTGTTTTCTGTTGTTTTTGGTTTCGCTTCTCTGATTGTTTATCCTTTCGTTGTGCTTGCAATAAAAATACAAGACGGTGGTCCTGTTTTTATCTCTCAAGAACGTGCTGGTAAAAATAACAAAGTCATAAAAATATATAAGTTTCGTAGTATGAAAGGTAGTGATTCAGGGAAGTGGATTACGAAAGATGATAATAGACATACTATTGTTGGAAAATTCATTCGTAAGACTCGCATAGACGAATTACCTCAGTTGTGGAACGTTTTGGTGGGAGACATCTCGCTTATTGGTCCTCGTCCAGATTTAGTCGTTTTTAATGAACAACTATCTAAAGAAATTCCTTATTATAATGTTAGAAGTACTATCAAACCCGGTCTTTCTGGGTGGGCACAAACTCATCAAGAAAAACCTCCACAGTCAGTGGAAGAAACAAAGATTCGCCTCTCTTATGATCTTTATTATGTAAAAAACCGTTCATTTATTATTGATGTAAAGATTGCGTTGCGTACACTTTATATACTTATTTCACGACAAGGACTCTAGTTCAATTATTTTTATGGATACAAAAACTATTTTTATTACAGGTGCTGCTGGATATGTGGGTACTATGCTATGTGCCGAATTTGCTTTACACGATGATGTGAAAGAAGTTATTGCTCTCGATAAAGAGCCTAAACCGGAAATACTAAATCAGTATAAAAACATAGTATGGATTAATGCTAATACTGCAGATTTGAATTGGCAGAAAGAAGTTTCTTTACATAATCCAAATATAGTAATACATACGGCGTGGCAGATTCGTGAAATGTTTGGTCAAAAAAAGAAACAGTGGCATTGGAATATAGAGGGGGGTGATAACGTTTTTGATTTTGCTTTAAGTAATCCGTCGGTTAAAAAATTAATACACTTTTCTACTATTGCTTCTTATGCTGCGTATCCTTCAAACACCATTGAACATAGATTTACAGAAGATGAACCTTTTAGGGTTAGTGATTATTTATATGCCGAAGAAAAACGTATTGCGGAACAGCATTTGAAAGATAAGTTTGATGCACGTTTTAATCAGGGTGAAACAACTACTCCTCAAGTTTTTATAATTCGCCCGGCTTCAATTACTGGACCAAGAGGACGTTATTCTAAAATACGCCTTGGTTTACAATCTGTTTTATCAGGACAACTTAAAGATAATTTTCTGCATAAGGTTATTTCTGCAATGGTTTCTTTTGTTCCTGTTACCAAAAAATGGTGTCGCCAGTTCATTCACGAAGATGACATCGTTGATATAGTGACTGATCTTTCGTCCAAGGACATTCCTGGAAAATTTGAAATATTTAACGCTTGTCCTCCTGGAGCTGTTGTGCAGGGTTTTGATATGGCTAAGGCTGTTGGTAAAAAAGCGGTAAATATACCTCCAGTACTGATCCGTTTTGTATTCTTTTTAGCTTGGAATTTATCTCGTGGGCGTATACCTACTTCTAGAGGTGGTTGGAAATCGTACTCCTATCCTATTGCTGTTGATGGATCCAAAATTACCCGCACACTTGGATATGTTTATAAATTTGATCCAAAAGAAGCTTTCACAAAAAAAGAGGGGAGATATATGAAGTTTGTAAAAGAGGGGTAAAAACCTGTTTTAGCACAGTTTCTTTAAGAGAGAGAAAATATAATAAATTAAATGGAAAATTTTAATCAAAATTTGGAAAAAAATCCGAAAGAAAAAGTGGTAGATTTTGCGAACCTAAATCATGAGCAAGTTCAAGATCTTAAAGATGAAATACAGAATCATGACGGACTTGTAAGGGTTTTTATTCATGCGGATTGGTACACTGATGAATACGAAAAGAGAATAAAAGATCCCATGATGAGACTTTTACGCTCCGAAAAATCTCCACCAATTTTCTTTTTTGAAGATGTGAGATATTTTGAAGATGTAAAAAAAGTTACAAAACTTCTAAATGATGATATTGGTCTACTATCAAAACCAGTATAC
>JBAXEA010000070.1:0-3213 GCA_037140655.1 bacterium
GGACCCGAGAAAATTCTGCTGAATTTCTCATCTTCTTGTAATGTCTTATTTCCTTTGCAATTTCTCGTATCGGCTGTATTGTTCCAATTTCATTATTCGCATACATGACTGAAACAAGCACAGTATTTTCTTTTATTTCCTTTCTGATTTTTTTAGGATCCACTATCCCATTCTCTTCTACAGGAATTATTGAGATTTCAGCAAGTTTTCTTTTTTGAAGCAATTTACAAGTTTCAAGAACTGAAGGATGTTCGATATTTGTAGTTATAATATGTGGAATTTTTCTAATGTTATTCTCATGCCATGCAAAAACAACACCTTGAATTGCTAGATTATTACTCTCAGTTCCTCCACTATTAAAAATAATATTTTGTGGCAAAGTACCCAATATTGTGGCTACTTCTTGTCGAGCTTTTTCTAATTTTCTTTTTTCTAAAACTCCTAAAATATGTATTGAGCTTGGGTTCGGTAAAACAGAAGCAGCATAATCCATGTATATTTTCTTTGCTGGTGCGCTGGTTTTGATGGACAAGTTTGATTTTTGGTTTGATTTTAACATTGCTATAGTATAATATGGATTAATATGAATATAAAGCTCGAAATAGGTATTTTTATAGTTCTGGGACTAATAGTGATAATACAAACTATCTGGATAGTCATAACTGAAAAGCGCCTAAAAAAATTTTTTCTTGGAAAAAAAGCTAAAGACTTAGAAGAAACAATATCCATATTAGAAAAAAATATTAACGACTTAGAAATATCAAAGGAAAATACCGAAAAAGAATTAGCAATAATAAATGCTAAATTAAAAAAGAGCATCAGAGGACTTGAGACAGTACGTTTTAATCCATTCCCTGATCAAGGAAGTAATCAAAGTTTTGCAATTGGAATTTTAAATGAAGAAAATAATGGAGTAGTATTATCAAGTTTATATTCTCGAGAAAGAATGAGTATTTTTGCTAAACCAATAAAAAGTGGTAAATCAGAATATGAATTAACCGAAGAAGAAAAAGAAGCCTTAGAAAAAGCGACAGTTAAATAAAAATGGATAAAACAAAAAACAATAAAATAGAACGACCACCAGTCGTCGTAGTAATGGGCCATATCGACCATGGTAAATCAACCTTGCTTGATTATATTAGAAAGACAAATATTGTAGACCGTGAAGCTGGTGGAATAACTCAACATATCTCTGCTTACGAAGTAATCCAAAAAGATTCAAAAGGAAAAGAAAAGAAGATAACATTTCTTGATACTCCTGGTCATGAAGCTTTTTCAAAAATGCGTGAACGTGGAGCAATCATTGCTGATATCGCTATTTTAATAGTGTCAGCAGAAGATGGCGTAAAACCTCAAACTGTCGAAGCTTGGAAAACAATAAATGAAAATAATGTGCCATGTATTGTCGCAATAAATAAAATTGATAGACCAGGCGCAAATATTGAAAAAACAAAAATAGAATTAGCAGAGAATGAAGTTTACCTAGAAAATTATGGAGGTAAAATTCCTTTTGCTTTAATCTCAGCTAAAACTGGTGAAGGTATAGACGAACTATTAGAATTGATAAATATTACAGCTGAAATGGAAAACTTCACTGCTGATCCAAATCAAAATGCTTCTGGTTTCGTAGTTGAAGCAAATTTGGATTCAAAACGTGGAGTACAAGCAACACTTATCATTAAAAATGGTTCTCTTAAAAAAGGCATGACTGTCGTTGCAGATAATGCTATTTGTTCAACTCGTATTATAGAAAACTTTTTAGGAAAAATGATAGATGGAGCTACTTTTTCCTCCCCTATTAGATTAGTAGGTTTCGACAATATACCAAGGACTGGTGCTATGTTTGAAGCCTTCGAAAAGAAAAGTGAAGCAGAAGAATATGCAAAAACTTTTAATTCACAAAATACATGCGAACAAACGATTTCCGACGATCCAAATAAAAAAATAATTCCTATAGTCATCAAAACAGATGTATTAGGTTCAATCGAAGCAATTGAAAAAGAAATCAGTAAAATAAAAACTGATAATACAGAATACAGAATAATACAAAAAGGTGCAGGACCTATAAGTGAAAATGACATCAAATCAATAGCTTCATGTAAAGAAGCATTGGTAATAGGATTTAATGTTAAAGCTGATAGAAGTGCGATAGAACTTGCTGAAAAAAGAGGTATAGTCATTTCTTATTTTAATATTATTTACAAAATGACTGAATACTTAAAAGAAGAATTAGAAAATAAAAGATTAAGAGTAGAAACAGTTGAAATATCTGGTAAAGCTAAAATACTAAAAACATTTAGTCGAACTAAAGAAAGACAAATCATGGGAGGAAAAGTCACTGAAGGCAATATCACACTTGCTGGAACTGTCAGAATATTACGCAGAGATTTTGAAATCGGAACTGGAAAAATAGTGAACTTAGAGAAAGGAAAAACAAAAACATCTTCTGTAGAAGAAGGAACTGAGTTTGGTATGATGCTCGAATCAAAAATCGAAGTTGTCGCTGGTGACACTATCGAATCATTTAATGTAGTTAAAAAATAATATGTCAGAAAGAAATGAAAAGGTATCTAATTTAATAAAAGAACTTTCCGCTAGCTTCTTGGGGCGTGAAAATAACCGTACATCACTTATCACTGTGACTTCTTGTACTTCTTCACCAGATATGAAAAGAGCAACGATCTTCATAACAGTATTGCCTGAAAACAAAGAACATGATGCATTAGATTTTGCCAAAAGAAAGAGAGCTGATTTGAGAGATTTCTTAAAGAAAAATATGCAAACCAAGATAATTCCGTTTATTGATATTGAAATAGATAGAGGAGAAAAGAATAGACAAAAAATTGACGAATTGCTTCGAGCAAAGTAATATATCCCGATAAGGCCTAATAGCCAAGTGCATGAGCGTAGCGAACATAAATTAGACATTCCTCTGCGTGCAGAATATAAGGTCATGATATAAAAGGTTTGATAAATAAATATAAGGCCTGGTAGCCAAGTGGTAAGGCATTCCTCTGCAAAAGGAATATGCGCCGGTTCAATTCCGGCCCAGGCCTCAGCAAGTACAAAAGTTGTATTTGTTCGAAAAAAAATATAGAATATAGAAGTTGTTTTAAATATTTAATATATTTTTGAAATTGCCCGAGTGGCGGAATTGGTATACGCGCACGACTTAAAATCGTGTCTCGTAAGGGATGTGGGTTCGACTCCCAC
>JBAXEA010000071.1:0-2882 GCA_037140655.1 bacterium
GATGAAGGAATTAATGTCGCTAGACTATTTTTGAAATTTTTATTGCTATGTTCTTTGAAAATTTCCTGAAGTTTTAAGTTAAGTTGCCCATAATCTAGTTCTGGTAAAATATCTAATGAAATTACAACATCGCCATATTTTAAAAGCTCACCGACTTCCTGGCTCATATTTAGAATTGCAGGACCTGAAACTCCAAAGTGCGTAAAAAGAATTTTTCCTATACGCGAAGCCTGTTTAACATTATTTTGAAAAATAGAAATTTTTGTCTTTTCTAGAGTGATACCTTGTAAATCTTTTATCCATTCATCTTTTAGCGCAATTGGTACAAGTGCTGCGCTAGGCTCTATTATTTCGTGTCCGATTTTTTGTAGCCACTTAAAACCGTCACCAGTTGAACCTGTTTCTGGGTGGGATGTTCCACCTGTTGCTAAAATAAATTGCTTGGCGTAAATGTTTTGATCATTCTTGGTCTTTACAGCAGTTATTTTTTTATTATCTACTTCGAATCCGGATACTTCAGTATTTGAAATCACCGTAACATTTCCTTGTTTCATATATTCTACTAAAACATTTAACACTGATTGGGATTTGTCGGTAATAGGAAATACACGTTGAAATGCCTCAACTCTTGTTTCCATTTTTCTTGAGTTAAAAAAGTCCAGAGTGTCTTTTACATTCCATTTTGAAAATGTTGAAAATAGGAATTTATTACTGTCTTTAAATTTTTCTAGGAATTTACGCGTATCAAATTCAGCATTGGTCAAGTTGCAACGGCCACCACCTGAAATCAGGAGTTTTTTTCCAAGGTTTTCATTTTTTTCAATGAGAATAACCTTGGCACCGCGTTCTGCAGCACGTCCAGCAGCCATCATGCCAGATGGTCCACCACCAATGACGGCAACGTCCCAAGCAGACTCTTCAATTGTTAAATTCATATCCATGCAAAGTATCCTAGCATATATTAGGCATAATAAGCGATTGTGTGTTATGGTGTAGCACATGTCTCGCGAAGAAGTTGTTGTTAGATTTGATAACGTGTCATTTGAATTTGGACACAATAAACCCATCTTGGATGGGGTTAGTTTTTCTATACGGAGAGGATCAAAGATCACTATCATGGGTCAGAATGGTGCTGGGAAAAGTACTATTTTTAAATTGATTACAGGTGCTCTTGTTCCAGAAGACGGTGAAATTCATTGTGGAAGGGGTGTAATTGCTCTTTCTCGACAGGTTATTCCACGTGAGGATCTTACTCTTACTGTTCGTGAGTTTTTTGAAAAATGCTTTGATAAAAAGGTGTATGATATTGATCCACGTATTGAAGATGTTTTGGAGGTGGTGAATCTGCATGCCCCACACGATAAAATTATTAAAACATTTTCTGGTGGACAGCAAGCAAGACTCCTTCTCGCGTCTGCTATTATCCAAAATCCTGATATTCTTTTGCTTGATGAACCTACCAACAATTTGGATAAAAAGGGAATTGCTCATCTCACGGACTTTATTAAAAATTACACAAAGACTTGTATTGTCATTTCTCACGATGCCGATTTTTTGAACTCTTTTACGGATGGGGTTTTGTACTTAGATGTCTTCACTAGAAAAGTGGAACAATATGTTGGCACCTACTTCGATCTACTCAAAGAAATTTCTGCTCGAATTGAAAAGGAGAATCGCAAGAATGCTCAGTTAGCAAAAGAAATACAAGAAAATAAAGACAAAGCAAACTTTTTTGCAAACAAAGGAGGTCAGATGCGTCTAGTGGCTAGACGCATGAGAGAAAAAGCCGAAGAGCTTGAAGAGGAAAAGGTTGATGTCAGAAGGGAAGATAAAACTATTCGGCCTTTTAGAATTCCTGTACCAGAAGATCTTCTTGGTTCTATTCTAGAAATTTCTGAATATACTGTTATGGATTCAAAGACTCACAAGCCTATACATAGAAAAACAAAAGTAATTTTGAAAAGAAACCAACATTTACTTTTGAAAGGTCCAAATGGTATTGGCAAAAGTACGTTACTCGAGTCTCTTGCCCAAGGTACTGCAGCTGGTGCGATGATTACTAGAGGCGTTAAAGTTGGTTACTATCGTCAAGACTTCTCAACTCTAAATTTTGAGGACACTGTTCACGATTCACTTATGGGTGTAATGGAAAAGCACATTGAAGAAGATTTACGTTCTACTGCGGCTGGTTTTCTAATAACAGGGGAGTTAATAAATACTAAAATTGGAAGTCTTTCTGAAGGTCAGAAAGGGTTGGTTGCTTTCGCCAGGCTCGTTCTTCAGAAGCCTGGACTTCTTATTCTCGATGAGCCCACAAACCATATAAATTTTAGACATCTACCAGTCATTGCCAAGGCACTTAGTGAATATCAAGGGGCTATGGTTTTAGTGAGTCATGTGCCAGAATTTGTTGAGAAAATTAGGATTGATGAAACGTTAGATTTAGAGAAGTAAAACTGTGCGTAAAAGGTTGTAATGTATTATGTCTTATTTTGTATACATACTTGAATGTGCTGATGGTACTTTTTATACCGGTTGTACAAATGACCTTGAAAAAAGACTTTACGTTCACAATAATTTAAAATCTGCTGCGCACTACACCAAAATTCGTAGGCCAGTTAGTTTGAAATATTTTGAGTCTTTAGAGACAAAAGGTCAGGCTCTGAAAAGAGAGTGTATAATAAAGAAATTTACAAAAGCTGAAAAGCAAAAACTTTTAGGGCTCTAAATAAGGAGCTGCTAGGCTTTCTTAGGTCTTGTCAGTTAGACTAGCTTTTTTCTATTTTTGTGCTATACTTAAGTAAATCAGTTTTCTAAGAGTCTCAACCTCTCCAAAAATACTGTTTTTAAGTAATAATAAATAAAATATAATAAAAAATATG
>JBAXEA010000072.1:0-2846 GCA_037140655.1 bacterium
CTGACCGGCTCGTAGTAATAAATGAAAAAGGAAAAATTTTAAGTGAAGAATGCACGCTTGCTCTTGCTGTAAAAAATGTATTACGAAAAGAAAAAAGTGATGTGGTTGTAAATATGTCCACATCTCGCATGTGCGAAGACATAGCAGAAAGTTGTGGTAAGCAAATACACAGAACGAAAGTCGGTGAAGCTAATGTCGTAGAAAAAATATTACAAATTGATTCAATAATTGGTGGTGAAGGAAATGGTGGGGTCATATATCCTCGAGTACATCCCTGCCGAGATAGTCTAGTAGGTATCGCTCTCATATTAGAATTCATAGCCAGAGAAAACAAAACCACATCCAGAGTCGCCAGCAATTTGCCTGACTACACAATGAAAAAAGACAAATTTACCTTTACAGGTAGCCTAGACAAGCTATTCAGAAAATTAAAAAATGAATTTCATCATGTCGATATCAACACAAAAGACGGAGTACGCTTTGATTGGCCGGATTCTTCCTGGATCCACATCCGCGCCTCAAATACTGAGCCAGTAATCCGTATAATCGGTGAAGCCAAGACTGAAAAAGAGATAGACGCCTTATTTGATAAAGTCAGGTTGACTTTAGGCCAACAATAGGCTAGAATCTACAAAGTTAACGTGTCATCAAGAATCAATTGCGAGAACGAATAAACAACCAAATACGAGCTAGTGAACTTAGGGTTATTGATAGTGAAAATCAAAATCTCGGCGTTTTAAGCATAAAGGAAGCATTGGAACTTGCACAAAGCAAGGGATTAGATCTTATTGAGATATCCCCAAATGCCAATCCCCCAATTGCTAAGATAATGGATTTCGGTAAATATCAATATGAAGCCAGTAAAAAGCTTAAAAAAGCAAAAGCTGGAGCTAAGACAACTGAAACTAAATCAATCCAGATTAAAATAGGTACTGGAGACCATGATTTAGAGCTCAAAGCAAAGACTGCTTCAAAATGGTTGAAGGAAGGACATCGAATTAAAATAGAACTTTTCCTTGCCGGACGCGCAAAATATATGGATGAGAGGTTTTTAAAAGAAAGATTAGACAGAGTATTACATTTAATAACAGAAAATTATAAAGTGTCAGACTCTTATAAAAAAGGTCCAAAGGGTTTATTTATTACAATAGAAAAAGCAAAATAATATGAAAGGAATGAAAACAAATAAGTCATATTCAAAAAGATTGAAATTGACAAAAAATGGAAAGATTATTTCTCGAAAGCCAGGTTTTAATCATTTCAATGCAAAACAATCAAGAAGCACACAATTGGCTGGTCGCAAAGGAGGTATTTTTGTAATAAAAAATAAACCAAAAAGTCACCTACTACCATTTTCATAATTAAAAATAATTTTCCCCTCAATTATAGCGGGATAAACAAATAACATGACAAGAGTAAAAAAAGGAGTACACGCACTAAAAAGAAGAAGAAGTATCTTAAAGCAAACCAAAGGAATGCGCCATGGTAGAAGTACCAAGGAGCGTCAAGCAAAAGAAGCATTGCTTCATGCTGGAAATTATTCCTTCGCTCACCGAAAAGACAAGAAAGGACACAACAGAACACTTTGGAATATTAAGATCAACGCAGGAGGACGAGAATTAGGAATGACTTATTCAAAACTAATCGGAGCTCTAAAGAAAAATAAAATTGACCTTGATAGAAAAATCCTAGCCGACCTAGCACAAAACAATCCAACAACATTCGCAAAAGTTCTAGCAAGTCTAAAATAAACTAAACTAAAAAATCCCCTAACGGGGATTTTTTAGTTTTGATATTTATTTTTTATTGCATTAAACTATCTATAAGATTATCTAAATTATTGGCGAAGTTATTTTGATTTGTGTGGCATTGAATAACAATAGGGTCAGTTGGACCACCATACACTCCACAACTTTGATAAGTAAGGCCAAAAGTCGTAGTTTTAATTCCACCTATTTTGGGAGTAGTATATGTGTATGTCCATCCAATACCTCCAGCATAACCATCACTAAGCCTTTTTACACAATAAGTTCGGTTATTAATACTTTTCTCAATAACATCATTTACTCCATCACCACTATTTATTTTTGTAGTGCATGAATAAGCAGTAGCTGAATTAGAAATTATTGGAGGCCAACATTGCGACTGCCCATCACAATCAGAATGAGTACCAACATATTGTGGTAAGGTTGTTGATATTGTAGAAGTATTTATTGTAAATGAATTACTTTTTACTAAGGCAACAGAAGGTGATTCACTTTCAATACCAATCACATATGCATTATTGCTATATGAAGATAGCGCTAATGAACTTGGAAGTGTCCATTGATAAGAACCTAAAGATGCAGCAATAGGTGCCTCACTTAAAGAACCTAGATCATGACCACCAGTTGCCCAACTTATATAAAGATTTTGAACATTACAACTTTTCCACTTTACAGTAATCTGTTGTCCTGCTATAAATACTTCTCCACCACTTGGTGAAAGAATTGTAATTGAAGGAGTACTAGCAGGAGTACAACCAACTGAAGCTTGCTTATCAGTATTTAATAATTTAAAAGTCTGAGTTCCTGCTTTTCCATCAAGTTTTAAATTATTTGCTTTTTGGAAAGCTATTAAAGCCATTCTTGTCTTCTGTCCAAAAGAACCATCTGCTTTACCAGAAAGAAAACCTTTATCTATTAATGCTTGTTGCAAGACTTGAACATCGCTACCTTTAATTCCTACCATCAACGTTCTTGGAGGAACTTCACTAACATACCTATCAGTAGGCATTGCCCAGGTTTTGATTGCAAAACTAAACATTAAACTAAAAACAAAAATACTTAATAATATCTTTTTCATAA
>JBAXEA010000073.1:0-2787 GCA_037140655.1 bacterium
AATAGGTGGTACAGTAAAAATTTCAACAAGCAATGGTAAGGCTAAAATTGAAATATTGAAACATTAATTTTATGAAAAAAATTTACATAACAGGTATTTCTGGAACAGGAAAATCAGCAATAGCAGAAGAATTAAACAAGAAAGGTATTTATACTATTGATGTTGATTCCGATAAACATAATTTATGTAGTTGGAAAAATAAGGAAACAAAAGAAAACGTATATTTTGAATATGGTATGGGTTTAGACTGGATGGAAGACCACGGTTGGTATTGTGATATTGAAAAATTGAAAGGAATGTTAAATGTTCCCGAAGATATTATTGTGGTGGTTGGTTTAACTACAAATCAAAACGAATATTTAAATTTATTTGATAAAGTATTTTTATTGCAATGCAGTGAAGAAACATTTTTAAATAGACTTAAAACCAGGACAAGTAATGATTTCGGCAAGCACCCACTTGAAGAAAATTATATTTTAAATATGTATAAAGACCTAGAAAAAGATTTAATAGAAAAAGGAGCAATTGCAATTAATGCTGAGGGTCCAATTGAAACAGTCGTTGGTAGTATTATTTCAAAAATATAAAATTATGAAAAAGAAAGAATCATTTGATTATAAGGACAGAAAATATGACGTAGTTGCTTGTGACCCAAATTGGCAGACTAGGTTTAATGATGAAGCTAGAATAATCAAAGAAATTTTTGGTAGTGAAATTAGGATTGAACATGTCGGCAGTACTTCAGTAGAAGGAATGGAAGGCAAGCCCTGTATAGATATTCTTGTGATTCTAAATGATTTAAGTGTGATAAAAGATCATATTTCTGAAATGGAAAATGTTGGTTATTTATATAGAGGATCGTATGTATCAGATGATTCTTTTCTTTTTACAAAAGTTAAAGATAATATAATAGAAACAAATGTTCATTTCTTTAGGGAAGGGCATCAACATGTAAAAGAAATGCTAACACTCAGAGATTATTTGAGAAATAATCCAAAAGAAATATCTGAATATTCGCAACTAAAAAGAGATTTATATAAAAAATATTCAAATAACTATAAAGAGTATCGTAAGGAAAAAGATGAGTACATGCAAAAATTAAATGAGAGAGCTAAAAATTATAAATTTAATTAAAAATATATGATAAAAAAAGAAGAAATTGATTTATTAAAAAAGGCTGAAGATTTGACTGCAGGTTTAAATAAAAAACTTGGCAAACGAAGCAAGAATGTTTTTGGACGTTATCCTTTGACCTTTGCTCTTCTTATTTTCTTTGGTGTTGTGATGGTCACAGAAGGAGTAAAAGATATATTAAAAGAAATTCCATATTTTGAAAATAATCCATGGGTTATGCTTTTGATTGGTTTACTTATCTTAGCTATCACAGGAACTCTGTATAAAAAATTAGGTAAGGGTGAAGAATAATTAAACAGCCTCGACGGGTGCTACGTCTTGGTGTTCTATTGGTTTTATATGCTTGTAGGTTTTATATATAAATAGAAATGTAATCAGTAAGATTATTCCAGCTATAGCAAATGGCAGACTTGGGTGTATCACATACACAGCACCACCTAAAAGAGGCCCTAATATCATAGATAGTGACATAAAGGATGCAAGTATTCCCATATTTTCACCTTGCTCGTTTTTATTTGAGAATCCTATTATCTGACTTGTCATAACGACACGCATTAAGGATTGGCCAAAAGCAGTGACGATAAGTCCGAATAGAAATGCGAAACGGAAAGGCAAAGCCATGATGAGATATCCGATAGCGAAAGGAATAAAAGTCCAAACCATAAGGAATGATTCTTTAAAATATTTCAACCAAATTTTTCTTATAGCAAATGCTTGGTTGATGGAAATGATTACACCTACGAGTGCCATGAGCATACCAGATGCTATCACTGTCCAAGAAAATACTTTACCTATATATAGAGCGAAGATGGATTGGTTGAGTGAAATAGCAATACCGAAAAGTAACCATGATAAATACAATGGCAAAGTATTTTTATTTTTAAATGCTTTGATGATAGGCGCAAATGGATTTAGAGAAATCTTCTCAGTGTTTCTATTGTGATTTGTTTCCGGCAAGAAGAAATATGCCAAAATAGTATTTGCTAAGGCCATGATACCGACGACGATAAAAGGAAGCTTCATACTGATTGCAGAAAGTGTCCCACCGATGAGTGGCCCGATGATGAAACTGATTCCAAACACAGCTCCGATCAAGCCGAGATTTTTTGTTCGCTCTTTGTGATCTTTTGAAATATCGACAAGATAATTTTGTGCAGTAGAAATATTTCCAGCTGCTGAACCGTCGATAATTCTTCCCAGGAAAAGCCCAAAGATTGTATTTGAAAAAGCAAAGATGATCCAGCCTACAGCGCTCGATGCCAAACTTATCAAAAGCACCGGTCTTCGTCCGATTCGGTCAGATAACATTCCAAGTACAGGAGAACTAAAAAAAGAGAAAAGTGCAAAGACAGCAAAAAGGGAAGTTATGACAAAACCTGACACATGAAATGATTCTACATAGAAAGGCAATATGGGGATGATGACTCCGAGCCCGAGCACGTCTAGGAAGACAGTGAAGAGTATTATTGATTTTGGTGATACATTTATTTTATTTTTTCGTTCTTTTAGCATATATCTAATGTAACATATATGAGCTGTTTTGTGGTGTTGAAACGAAAAACCCTTTTAATTTCAAGAAAAATGTGTTATGGTGAATAATAATGGCTAAAGATGAAGTAATACTTAGATTTGATAAAGTCTCATTTGAATACG
>JBAXEA010000074.1:0-2622 GCA_037140655.1 bacterium
CGATGTTGCGGTGCATTTATCAAACCACATTTTTTGTATTTATAGACTTCACCATTTGCAGGATTTATAGCCCCACATGGACAAGGATCATTGCGTCCGATTCTGTCACCTACATCAGTAGATAATTCAGATTTTTCCACATCAGAAAATTCTCCTGGTTCATCATGACTTGTAACTAAAGTTTGTTTTACTTCACGGACATCTTCTTTTGCTGGTTCATTCATTGTACCGATAAGTGAAATAACTTGTTCTTTGAATACTTCTTCCATTTCTTTAAACATCTGCAATCCTTCTTTCTTGTATTCAACGATAGGTTCACGCTGACCATAAGCTCGCAAGTTTACAGAGGAGCGTAAGTAATCCATAGCCTCTAAATGTTCCATCCAAAGTATGTCTGTAGAATAAAGAGCAATACGACGAACTGTTTCGTAAAATGCATCTTCACCAAGCTTGGATTTTTTATCCTCAAATATTTTCTGAGCTTCTTCATTGTTTTCAGAAACATTTTTTAATAATTCTTTTATCTCTTCTTTGTTTGACATCATCATTTTCTGACGTCTTGCATAGATTGATTGTCTTTGATGATTCATGACATCGTCATATTCCAAAGTATTTTTACGAGCATCAAAATGAAAACCTTCTATCTTTGCCTGAGCCTCTTCTAGTCTCTTATTAACAAAGCGATTTTCAATAGGCATATCTTCTGGAATACCAAATCGTCCCATCATATTTTTGATTCTATCTGAACCGAAAACTCGCATCAAATCATCTTCAAGTGAAACATAAAATTGAGTAGCACCAGGATCACCTTGTCTGCCTGAACGACCTCGAAGCTGATTGTCGATTCGTCTTGCTTCGTGGCGCTCAGTACCTAAAACAAATAATCCTCCAGCATTTTTTACAAATTCATATTCTTCTTGTATTAATGGATTGCCTCCAAGCTTGATATCGATTCCACGACCCGCCATGTTTGTAGCGATAGTCACAGAACCACGACGTCCAGCTTGAGCAATAATCTCTCCTTCTTTTTCATGATTCTTTGCATTCAATATTGTATGAGGCACGCCTTCCTGTCTTAAATAAACAGACAAAAGTTCGTTCTTCTCAATTGAAATAGTACCGATCAAAACTGGTTGACCATTTTTATGAAGTTCTTTGACCTTCTTAGCAATAGCCTGAAACTTTCCTTTTTCTGTTTGAAAAATTAAATCTGTAAGATCTTTTCTAACGATTGGACGATTCGTAGGAACAACGATAACGTCTAAGCCGTAAACTTTTAAGAATTCTTCAGCTGAAGTTAAAGCAGTTCCAGTCATACCTGAAAGTTTTTTATAAAATCTAAAATAATTTTGAAAAGTAATAGAACCTGAAGACCTACTTTCTTTTTCAATCTTTACTCCTTCTTTAGCTTCTATAGCTTGATGAATACCTTCACTCCATCTTCGGCCTGGCTGAAGTCTTCCTGTAAATGGATCAACGATAATGACTTCACCTTCTTTTACAACATAATCTTTGTCGCGCTCAAAAATAGCCTGAGCTTTCACAGCTGTCTCTAAGTGATGCACATATTTTATTCCTTTTTCAGTATAAATATTGTCTACACCAAGCAATTGCTCAGCTTTCGTAATACCTTCATCAGTCAAAGAAATAGCTTTCAACTTTTCATCAACTGTATAATCAGTATCTTTTTTTAATTGCTTAGCAATGTGATAAAACTTCACATAAAAATCTTCAGAGTCTCCAGCTGAAGAAGAAATAATAAGTGGAGTACGAGCTTCATCTATCAGTATAGAGTCCACCTCATCCACGATTGCAAAATTATGTCCTCTTTGAACAAGATCATTTGTTGATGTCGCTAGATTGTCTCGTAAATAATCAAAACCATATTCATGATTTGTTCCATAGGTTATATCAGCGGCATATGCATCGCGTCGAGTACATGGTTTTAAAAAATCATAAATAATTTTAAATTCTGCTTTTTCTTTCTCTTCTTCATTCTCTTTATGTTTTGGATCATAAATATATGAAACATTTTGTGAATTTATTATTCCAACAGAAAGTCCAAGGAAATTATAAATCTGCCCCATCAGTACAGCATCACGTCGAGCTAAATAATCATTCACTGTAACAATGTGAACACCAAGACCAGTCAGTGCATTTAAATATGCAGGTAATGTGGCGACTAGAGTTTTTCCTTCACCAGTTTTCATTTCAGAAATTTTTCCTGAATTTAATGTTAGTCCTCCGATAAGTTGAACATCATAATGCCTCTCACCTAATATTCTTTTTGAAGCTTCACGAACTAATGCAAAAGCTTCAGGTAAAATATCTTCTAATGTTTCTTTATTGTTTAATCGATTTTTAAAATCTTCTGTTTTCTTTGGAAAATCTTCATCTTTCAATGCTGAAATCTCTGCTTCTAAAGCATTGATCTTTTGTATCGTATTTTCAGCGTTTTTTATGAATTTAGAGCTTTCATCTCCAAACATCTTATTGAATATTGACATGGATACATATTAGCACAAAATGCTTTGTTTTTAAAGAGAAAATACCAACAAAAAATACCAAAGTACTTTTAAAAACCGCACATAAAATTCTGCTGAATTTTTGCTATGCTCGGCC
>JBAXEA010000075.1:0-2521 GCA_037140655.1 bacterium
CGTGGGTAGCGAATGGGATTAGATACCCCAGTAGTCCACGCCCTAAACGATGATCTCTCGCTATTCGGAGTATCGACCCTCTGAGTGGCTTAGCTAACGCGTTAAGAGATCCGCCTGGGAAGTACGGCCGCAAGGCTAAAACTCAAAGGAATAGACGGGGACTTGCACAAGCAGTGGATTATGTGGTTTAATTCGATGGTAAACGAAGAACCTTACCAGGGTTAGAAATCTATTTGAAAGCTTTAAGAAACTAGAGCCCTCGCAAGACAAGTGGACAGGTGATGCATGGCCGTCGTCAGTTCGTGGTTTGAATTGTACCCTTAAGTGGGCTAACGAACGCAACCCTCGTTGTGTGTTACAAGTGTCACACGAGACCGCCCCCGCCTAAGTGAATTTTTTTAAAAAGTTCTTTTAGGCGGGGGAGGAAGGAGAGGATGACGCCAGGTCAGCATGTCCCTTGATACCTTGGGCTACACACATAATACAATGGCCGTTACAACGCGCAGCGACGAGGCGACTCTAAGCTAATCGTTTAAAAGCGGCCTCAGTTCGGATTGGAGTCTGCAACTCGACTCCATGAAGTTGGAATTGCTAGTAATCGCAGGTCAGCTAAACTGCGGTGAATACGTTCTCAAGTCTTGTACTCACCGCCCGTCAAGTCAAGGGAGCCGGGAGTACCCGAAGTCTCTACATAAGTAGGGCCTAAGGTAAGCTCGGTGACAGGGACTAAGTCGTAACAAGGCACGGCTAGCGGAAGCTGGTCGTGGATTAATTCAATTTGAAAAACGTCACAATTTTAATTTTTTAAGATTGAGTTTCTCATCTCAAATGAGAAACTGGCCTCGGAGAGGTTTGATATATTGAGTCGATATTGTGTAGCTCAATTGACTACACAATGGTTTGCTTGAACTTAAAACAAGATGACAATTTGGAAAGACAAATAAATATAAAGTTATAGAACGAAACAAAACAAACAACAGCAATCGCGAAAGCGATCTCCAAAAACCACCCAGAAATGGGTGGTTTTTGTTTTTTAAAAATCTATTGAATGATATAATAAAATTATGAACAAAAAGGTAGTTGGAATATTACGAGGAGGGACTTGGGAAAATTATGATAAGTCTCTTTTTGAAGGTGGAAAAATAATTTCTCATGTTTATGAAAACTTATCTGACAAATGGAAACCAGTTGATGTTTTGATTGATAAAGATGGTGTTTGGCATTTGGGTGGTTTACCGATAAAGCCAGCTGATCTTATGAATAAAGTAAATGTTGTTTGGAATACAGTGCACCCAAGTTGTTCTGTGACACTTTCTAGTTTGGCAATTCCAAATGTTGAAACTAATTCTTTTTCAAAATCTATCGGTAGTAAAGAAATGTTACGAGAGCATATGAAAAAAATTGGGATAAAAATGCCAAGAGCTTTTGTTATACCAGCATATCAAGAAGACATAGACGGAGAAATCGAAGATTTTGCTACAAAAAAAGCAAAGGAAGTTTTTAATAAATTTTCTTCTCCATGGATTGTCCGATCATTAACAGAAGATCTGAATGCTGGAATACATTTAGCCAAAACTTTTCCTGAATTAGTAAATGCTATTTTAGATTGTGTTCATCATAATAAAAGTATTTTAGTTGAAGAATTTATTTTTGGTAAAACTGCATCAGTACATTCAGTTACAGGTTTTCGTGGAGAAAATTTTTATAATTTTCCACCAGTTGAACATAGAGATGACGTCGTAGTTTGTCCTGGAAAATTTTCAATAGAAGAAAAAGAAAAAATAATACAAGCAGTAAAGAAAATTTATAGTCATACAAATACTCCTCATTATTTAAAATCAAATTTTGTTGTGCATCCATCTCGCGGAATTTATTTTACCCATTTAGAATTTTTCCCAGATTTAGATAATGATTCTGATTTTCATATATCTTGCGAATCAGTTGGTACTAAAATGCATCATGTGTTAGAACACATATTAGAAAGAGCTATTTAATCTCGGGCTGTAGTATACCGGTAGTACACGCCCTTCGGGAGGGCGTAGACTCGGTTCGATTCCGAGCAGTCCGACTTGTTGTATTTGTTAGAATAAATATATATAATATAAGTATAAATTGTTTTTATCTGTGGCGGGTCATCGCACTCACATAGGCACATATGTTGGAGGTTAGCCATGACCCGCCTCAAATGAAAGCAAATTAAAAACACCACATAATTTATGTGGTGTTTTTAATTTTTCGTATGTGAAAAAAATTTCTTGTAAATATTTTAGAGCATTATTTAAAAAACAAAAAGCAATTTTTAAAATACACACATAAAATTCTGCTGAATTTTTGCTATGCTCGTCGTTCAAGAAAATAATAAATGGAGTACCATTTTTATTTTCTAAACTCCTGCGCAATGTATTTTAAAAACTCTTTTTGTTTTTTAAAAAAGTTTTTTATTTATTTTCAGAAAAATTTTTTTAAAAAATAAAAATAAAAAGTTATCCACAGTTTTTTTTGAAAAAGTGTTGTGTTTGTT
>JBAXEA010000076.1:0-2457 GCA_037140655.1 bacterium
TGTCCATCGATCGTAGTTTATAAAAAGTATAAGAACCAATTCCTGCGCTAATAATGAGGGATAATCCTAAGATTAAGCCAAAAACCATATAATTCTTCTTGTCATTTTGCATATCTTAAGTATAGCACTTAGTAGGATAGTAGCAATTAAACACAAGGAAAGACCTTGTATTCTTAGATCAAATTTTGATAGATTACTTATTTTTGTTATACTGTAAATGCCCACAAGTTGATAATATTAAATAAAAAGTTAGAAACTTTTTTGTTGCCAATCCTGTTTAGAATGGACATTCTAAGCAGGAATACAGGATTGGCAACGCGAGTTGTCAACTTGTGGGCACCTGTCTTGGAGTGTCCATTTTGTTTTTATAAATAACTGAACACTTTTAAGACATAGTAATGCCCACACTATGTCAAATTTTAAAAAAAATATTGTAATTACAGCAGAGTATTTTAGGCAGTATAGGAAAAAATTAGGTTTTTCAAATCAAAATGATGCAAAAGATTTTTTTGGTGGAAAAGACATAACTCCTACAGTTGATTTAGCTTACTTAGATTTATTGAATAATCGATTATTTAAAATAATTGAAAGAATAGACAGCGTTGTTGCTGATGATATAAAAATAAAAGATTTAGAAATTTTCAAGAAGGAATACATTGAACATACTTTTGAGGTGATGAAAGAAGGTAATATTTTGCCGACCCTTAATAATCAAGGACGCAGACCGGAACAAGTTTATTTTTCCTGGATGCGTGGTTTTGTGTTATCTAATTATTTTTTAAAAGCACTTAGTTTGATTTTTAATGTTGATATATTGTCAATTAGGTTGATAGGAGATGATGATTTAAAAAATATTAATACATTTAAAAGAAGCCCAAAAGCTGATTTAGAAATTGAGATAAATGAAAATGAAAAAATTAGGATTGAAATGCAATGTGGATTTACAGGCATTAATGATATAAAACAGCATAAAGTTTTGGAAGCAAAAAGAGTTTTTGATAACTCTGGACAACACACTATGGCAATACACTTTGATTTATATAATGGGCAAGTTGCTTTTATTAAATTGGATGAAATTGAAGATAGTAATGTTAATTGGATAACTAGGCAGCAAATGGAAGGGCAGACTGTTTTTAATATTGATCAAAATTATTTTATTTGGAAAATTACTGAAAAACCCATCAATTATAAAGAAATAATTTTTGATTAATTTATGATTAAAAATAAAAAAATAAAAGTAATTGACTTATTTTGTGGTGTGGGTGGATTAAGTTATGGATTTGCCCATAATGACAATTTTGAAATTGTTGCGGCAAACGAGATTTTACCTAAGATGGCAAAAGCATATTCCTTAAATCATCCGAATGTTCATATGTATACAGAAGACATTAAGTATTTTAATGCAAAAAAAGTAGAAAAAGATTTAAAAATAAAAGCTAATGAAATTGATATTATTGTTGGCGGTCCACCTTGTCAGGCTTATTCTACTGTTGGAAAAAGATTAATTGATGATCCAAGAGGAAAATTATTTCAAGAATATTATAGAGTTTTAAAAGAATTTAACCCAAAATTATTTCTTTTTGAGAATGTTAAAGGTATTTTATCGATGCAGAATGGTGAATTATTAAAAACTATTATTTTACTTTTTGAGTCACTTGGTTATAAAGTTCAATATAAGGTTTTAAATGCGGCTGATTACGGAGCGCCACAATTAAGAGAAAGAGTTATAATAATTGGTTCTAAGTTGAAAGTTGATTTTAAGTATCCTAAAAAAACTAATTATAATCCAGAAGAGTCTGATAATTTTTTTAATTTAAAACCATACCTAACATTAGGTGAAGCAATAAGTGATTTACCTTTTATTGAAACAAACGAAGAGGGTTTGAATTATATTTCAAAACCACAAAATGAATTTCAAAAATTAATGAGAAAAAATGCACCTGATAAATTGATGGATCACAATTCTCCAAAAAATAATGAAAAATTAATTAAAATAATGAAATTATTACCAGATGGTGGAACACCAGAAGACTTACCAAAAGAATTAAGACCAAAGTCTGGGTTTAAAAATACATATTGTCGTCTCTGGTGGAACAGACCATCAACTACAATTACAAGAAATTTAAGTACGCCGTCTTCGTCTAGATGTATTCACCCAAAAGCACCAAGACCATTAACAACTAGAGAGGGTGCAAGAATTCAATGTTTTCCAGATGATTATGTATTTTTTGGGTCTAGAAGTGATAAAAATTTGCAAATAGGAAATGCTGTTCCAACATTTTTATCTAATGCTATCGCGAACGCAATTCTTGATTCTTTTAGAGAAAATAACCTTTAGATTTAAACTTTTTTAAAAAATTATTTTCTGTTGCATATTTATGTAAATTCATATAGAATACCCATATATTTATGTGGAAAAAAAGAATTTTAGCGTTAATTATATTATTATTAGGTGTT
>JBAXEA010000077.1:0-2376 GCA_037140655.1 bacterium
GTTCAGCTAAGGTATGTCCTAAGCTGAAGGCAGGCATAACAAAACCACCACCTTCGGGTGGTGTTTTTGTTACTCTTCTTCAATTCCCTCGGTAAAAAGTTTTTGATTACCGTTTTTGATCTTCGAGTAGGGCATTACGCTCCAGAAGGTTATGTTTCCATTTCCAACCCTTCTTAGTATGGTTTTTATTTTTATATTCTTTACTCCAACAATAGCTATCATTCCCCAGTATTCGACTTCCTTCATCTGGGTGAAACCATCTTTGGTGTTTTTCTTTCCGATAGGATCTAAGGACTTTCTATATTCCTGGATTGTTCCTGATTTTTTGATTATTTCAAGGGCGAGAGGGAGTAGGCTAAACTTCAATAATATTTCTTTTTTGTTTCTTTCTCGGCGGGCGGAAAATTGAAGGTGGTGAAATCCATCAGAATTTAATACAATATTTGTTTTAAAATATGGATTGTAAATTGATTTTTGTGAAATGTACAAATTATAAGATTTTTCTTTTTTCTCCTGAAAATAATTTTCATCCATAGTGATGTAAATTATATCTGTATTTTTATAGTAAGACAATTTTTAATAAAAAAAGCCCCCAATGCATACATATATGCATAAGGGTCTTTTTCGTAGTTATACCAATATACTAACATTGTACACAAGTGCATACAAAAAAAGGGTGGGTACCAGATTCCGGCTTTCTGTTTCCTTACTTTGACCTGTGGATAACTTTTTGTTATTTGTAATTTTATTTTACTGATATAATTTTTGCATGCATAAAAAACTTTTTCCTAAGTTCTTTGTTCTATTTTTAATTTTGGTTTTTATTTTCTCTAGCAAAGCTTTTGCTGACACTTCCAATATTACAAAAATTGCTTTCATCACAGATCCGCAGACCGTGAAGCCAAATGAAATTTCTAAAGAAATGACAATACAGCTTCAGGATGCTTCTGGAAATAAAGTTGTTGCGCTTGAAACTATTCGTTTTGATGCTTTTCAGTCTACATCCCCGACTGGAATTTTTGTAAGTTGTACCACGCCCACAAACCCTCCCACAGATTACATGGCTAAAAATAATTCAAATAAAAATATTTGCTATAAAGATTCAACTGAAGGTGCGTATACACTAACTGTCAAAACCAATAACACAATTATCCCTCTGGTTACTACTCAAGGTATTGTAGTTTCGTCTGGGCAAAATTCTGACCCAAATCCATCTAGTGGAAATGGTACGACAACTTCCACTACAACCTCTACTACTACCGCAAGCACAACATCGAGCACATCCACAGATTCTTCTTCCAACAATCTTGTGTATTCAAGTTATGTTTCTCTTTCTACATATGACACTGTTGCTTTGAATGTAGAAGCGGGGCGAGAACGTATTGCATACCTGCATGTGCCTATAGAATTCAAAACAAAAGGGGTGGACAAAAATACAGGTAAAGAAATTTATGACACTCACCATAGGTGGAGTTTTGGTGACGGTACATCGGGTGAAGGAAACGAGGTGTCGCATACATATATGTTTCCTGGTGAATACACGGTGGTGCTAAATTCATATTCTCAAAATGATGACGCTGTAGATGTTACAAAAGTAAAAGTTGTGAATGCTGATGTGGGTGCTTTATATCATGAAAAATATGTTGAACTTACAAACAATTCAAATGATGATGTAAATGTTGGTGGTTGGAAATTTAAAGGCAATAACAAAGAATATACAATTCCGCGCGACACGATAATCCCAGGAAAGGGGAGTGTAAAAATTCCAAGAGTGGTGCTAGGCAGGGTGGGAGAAAGTTCGTTACTTTTATTTACATATCCGGATGATTCATCTATTTCTGAACTTGCTCTCTTAAGTGACGTGGATGTACAAAAACAAATAGCTGAGATTGAAACAAAATTAAATAGTCTGAAAGACGAACTTAGTATTGCTTATCAAAACAATAATTCAGATCCAGGCAGAAATGTTTGGGTTGGGAATGAGGGTACCAGACTCGTTTCTTCTCAAGATGTTAGTTCTCACATAGGGGCTCCCCAAAAAGATATTTCTGAGACTGTTGCCGCACCGATTGAATCTTCGGCTGGAAAAAGCATTGTAGAAAAAGTTATGGATTTTTTCTCGAGTATGCTTAAATAAGATAATATGATTGATAGAACATCCATTATTTTCATTGTTGTGTTTGTTTGTATTATTTTGACAAGTCTCGCCCTTTTTGGCTTCTTATAGACTAGTGCATGATATATCATAAGTGGTATAATCTTTTGCATGAATAAGACAGAAATACTTGAACGACTTTTCGGCAGTTCAGCCAGGGTCAAAATTATAAAATTATTCCTATTTAATCCTAGTGAGATTTTTGATAAAGATACGATTGC
>JBAXEA010000078.1:0-2254 GCA_037140655.1 bacterium
TAAAGGATCTTGAAAAGGCTGTTACCGATTCAGGATCTATAGTTTTCGTAAACTTCCATGGTTTGAAAGTTGCTGACGAAACAATGCTTCGTCGTGACTTGAGAAATCAAGGAGTTGATTATAAAGTTTCTAGAAAAACTTTGCTAAAGAGAGCCTTGGCAGGTAAGGCAACAGGTGAAATACCAGAACTTTCTGGAGAAGTAGCTGTCGCTTACTCAGCAGATCAAATAGCAAGTGCTAGAGAAGTTTATAATTTCCAAAAAACACATAAAGGAGCTCTTAATATTTTAGGAGGAATTTTCGAAGGAAAATTTGTTGATGGTGTCAAAATGACTGAAATCGCAATGATTCCAAATCGTGAAGTTCTTTATGCTCAATTTGTAAATCTAATAAATTCACCAATCCAACGCTTTGCTGTTGTTTTGGATCAGATTGCAAATACAAAGAATTAATTAAATTCTTATTATTAAAAATTTATAATTAAAATTATATGGAAAAATTTAAAGATATTATCGAAAAAGTAGAAAAAATGTCAGTATTAGAACTTCATGAACTTGTAAAAGCTCTAGAAGAAAGATTTGGAGTTTCAGCTGCAGCTGTCGCTGTTGCTGGCCCTGCTGCTGGTGCTGTTGTTGAAGAAGAAAAAGATTCTTTCACAGTAGTACTTTCATCAGCTGGTGAACAAAAGATTGCTGTTATGAAAATCGTTAAGGAAGTTTTGGGTCTTGGTCTAAAAGATGCAAAAGATCTAGTTGACGGTGCTCCAGCAACTATCAAAGATGGAATGAAAAAGGCAGAAGCTGAAGATCTTAAATCAAAGATCGAAGCGGTTGGTGGTAAAGTTGAATTGAAATAATTAATTCTTCTTTAAAGAGATTAAAAAAGGGCGGGCTTCGTAAGAAGCCCGCCCTTTTTGCTTGTTAGGGGTTGTTTTTTTGTGAAAAAAGCGTTATAACATACTAATGGAAATCTTAGGGAAATTATTAGGTAGTTTGGCAAGGGTAAAAGTAATGAGGCTTTTCTTATTGAATCAAAGCACAGCTTTTACTAGTAAAGAAATTGCAAAAAGAAGTCGTGTTAGCCCAACTGCTTTACGTAAAGAACTAAAATTATTGACCTCAATAGGTTTTATTAAAAAACGAACAAAAGATTATGTATTTAATCCTTCTTTTAGATATGGTACAGAGATGGAAGGCTTGTTGATAAGTTCAGATACAGTAGGAAATGATTCAATATTAGAAATTTTCAAAAAAACAGGAAAAGTAAAGCTTGTGATAGCTTCAGGTGTATTTATAAAAAACAAAGACAGCAGAGTGGATTTGTTGATAGTAGGAGATAAGCTAATGAGAGGCAAAATAGAAGAGGGAATGCGTAAACTTGAGGCAGAGATCGGCACAGAGCTTACTTATGCTGTATTTGAAACAAAGGAATTTGCCTATAGATTAAATATGTATGACAAACTAATTCGAGATATTCTCGATTTTCCTCATGAGGTTATTTTTCAAGCTAAAGAGTTATCCACACAATCTTTAAAAAAGGTTTAAAATTTGGTATAATCTATTTATTAGAACTTTATAAGGTCGAACTTAAAAGGTTTATTTATTAATAACCTCGATTTATTTCGAGACAGAAAAAATATTATGGATATTTTGTATACATGGGGTGACGTTTTCAATGCATCACTTCAACAACTATGGTGGGGTTTCATGCAATTCGCTCCAAAGTTAGTTATAGCTATTGTTTTCTTTTTAGTAGGTTGGGTTTTAGGTTCTCTTATCTCAAAGGCATTCGAACAAGTTTTTGCTGTATTAAAGATCGACAAGTTTTTCGAATCTGTTAAAGCAGATGAATTCTTTAAAAAAGCTGGAATTAAGTTAAATACTGGATATTTTATAGGGGAAATAATTAAATGGTTTATAATCATCGTTTTCTTGTTGCCTTCATTAAATCTAGTTGGATTAACTTCAATTTCAGATTTCTTAAGTCAAGATGTTCTTGGATTCTTGCCAAGAGTAATTATTGCAATCTTCATTTTGATAATTGCTTCAGTTGTTTCAGAAGGACTTTCAAAGACAATTGCAGCAGGTGCAAAATCAATGAGTCTTACTTCAGCAAATATGCTTGGCACAGTTGTTAAGTATGCTGTTTGGACATTCGCATTTATTATTGCTCTAGGACAACTTGGAATCGCTACAGCTTATATGCAAATTCTTTTCACTGGAATCATTGGAATGATTGCTATCGCTGGTGCTAT
>JBAXEA010000079.1:0-2226 GCA_037140655.1 bacterium
CTTTTTCAATAACTTTTATTCGATCTTTATTTTCTTTTTCTTTTTCTTTTTCAGAACCAAAAACAGATTCGTTCATCGCTGAAATTTCTTTTTTCAAAGCTTCTCTTTCTATTTCTAAACGCATTATTTTCCTATGTGCGTCTTCTAATACTGGTGGTTTATTTTCCAACATTATTTTCAAAGAAGAAGAAGCTTCATCGATCAAATCGACAGCTTTATCAGGCAAGAATCTATTTGTAATATATCTGATAGATAAATCTACGGCAGAAACTATCGCATCATCTGTAATACGAACACCATGGAATAATTCATATTTTTCTTTAAGTCCACGAAGTATTGCATATGCATCTTCTGTATTTGGTTCTTCGATGTACACAGGTTGGAAACGTCTTGCAAATGCAGGATCTTTCTCAATGTGTTTTTGATATTCTCTCAATGTAGTCGCACCTATAGCCCTAA
This sequence comes from bacterium, assembly GCA_037140655.1. Lineage (GTDB taxonomy): Bacteria > Patescibacteriota > Minisyncoccia > Phycocordibacterales > UBA9973 > UBA9973. The sequence goes on from JBAXEA010000079.1 coordinate 460, forward strand.
GTTCTCCGCGAGAAAGTGCAGGCTTCAACATATTTGAAGCATCCATAGTTCCTTCTGAACCTCCTGCTCCGATAATAGTATGAATCTCATCAATAAATAAAATAATTTTTCCATCAGCTCTTTCTATCTCTTTCATAATACCTTTCAATCTTTCTTCAAATTCTCCGCGGTATTTTGTTCCAGCAATAAGTGAACCTAAATCAAGTGAAACAAGTTCTTTGTCTTTTAAGGACTCTGGAACATTATTTTTTACAATTCTTTGAGCAAGTCCTTCCACCACTGCTGTCTTACCTGTACCTGCTTCACCTATTAGTATAGGATTATTCTTTGTTCTGCGAGAAAGTATTTGCATTATGCGAGTTATTTCAGTATCACGCCCAATAACAGGATCAAGTTTGTCTTCTTTTGCAAGTTTTGTTAAATTCCTAGTATATTTTAAAATTAATTTAAACTTTTTTGGTTCAGTCGCTTCAGTAATATTCTGTGCGCGAAGATCTTCTAAAACTTTCAAAACAGGATCTTTAAATATTCTAAATCTAGATAATATTTCTCTTGAATCACTTATTACTTCAAGTGTTGCGATAAATAAATGTTCAGTCGAAACAAAATCATCTTTCAAATATTCAGCAAATTTTACTGAATGTTCTATGACTTGTGCCAAATCTGGATTTAAATAAATCTGATACGCTGGTGACAGTGTACTTTGAGACTCAGGTGATTCGATAGCCTCTAGAACTGAATCAGTCAAAAGCATGGTATCGACTTCCATTTTATCTAATATCGAATTAACAATACTTTCATCTTGAAGTAATAATGCAGCAAGTAAATGCAAAGAAGAAACATGATTTTGCCCACGCTCAATAGCGAGCTCATGAGCTTTCTTAATTGCATCTTTTGCTTTAGTTGTAAATTTGTTTAATGGTGGCATATTTTATATTTTGTTAAATAATTTTAAAAAGAAAATGTTAGGCTTTTAGAGATTTTAAAGCATCTGTAACATTTCCTATAGGAACAAAGGAGGAATCTCCTGATAAAGCAATACCTAAAATATTACCATCGAGATCGAGTATTGGTGCACCTGCATTTGATTTTGCACCATTGAGTTTTAAATCTTTTGATCCGTCAAAAATAAAAGAAGCTATCGAACTACCTAAAACTATTATTTTTTGCCCAGCTTTCATTTTAGTAATATCACCAAATATCGGAACAATAAATGAAACCTTATCTTTACCATTTACCGGCTCACCTATCTTCAAAAAAGAAAATCCATTTTTATCAGCAGAAACAAAAGTAGCTTTGAATTTTCCACTATCATTTTTAACAAAATAATTTCCTTTATCAAAAATATTAGATGCATCTACGACAATAATACCGTCAGTAGAAACAACTATACCTTTTCCATAATTAACTTCTGTGACTACACCAGCTTCATCAGTACTGTCACCATAAACTGTAAATAATGCTTTTTGATTTTTAGCAATTGCATCAACAACTAAATCCTCTTCTTTTACTACTACTGTTTGTGTATTATTTGTTATTTCTCCGGGAACTATTTTCTCAACTGTCTGCCTGACAATACGATTCATAGGAGTAGTCACAGAAGATGGAGCTTGTTGCATCAATGTAACAGTAACAATACCCGTAGCGATAGAGGTTATAAAACTTATCAATATTGCGAGCATTAAAAGCTGTGATTTATTTAATTCTTTTACATCCATGCCCTAATCATACCACTTTTTTAACTTTTTCAAAATTTCAGTTAAAGCT
>JBAXEA010000080.1:0-2178 GCA_037140655.1 bacterium
TAGAAAAAAGAAACAGCCCCGGCATACGCCGGGGCTGTTTTTATAAGGTCTTGCAATTTTTGTGAGTATATGCTAGTATATATGCATGTTAGCAACAAAGAAAAAACAAGCAGTTATTAAGAAAAATCAAGTTCACGATAAAGACACAGGCAGTCCTGAGGTTCAAGTGGCTATTTTGTCTACTCAAATCAATGAGCTTGCAAAGCATTTAAAAAAGCATAAAAAAGATAATCATTCCCGAAGAGGTTTGATTAAGATGGTTGCAGATCGCCGAACTCATCTGAAGTATCTAGAAAGAAAAGATAAGACAAGATACGACGCATTAGTTAAAAAAATGGATCTTAAATAATTAAAACTATCAAAATCCCCGAAAGGGGATTTTGTATTTGATACACATTACGAAATATTCTCGGACTCACCACAAAAATTTTCTGCTGAAAATTTTCTCTGTCCAGCGCCGTCGCGCTTCCCAAGGGTTCCCTCGAGAATATTTCGTAATGTGTATGCTATACTTTAATCGGTCGAATTTTAATAATATTAATTTAATAATTTATATGACAGTAATAAAACATAAAGAACAAAGAGTTGGAATTTTTATTGATACACAAAATTTATATCATTCCGCTCGAAATTTATATAAAGCTAGAGTAAACTTCGGTGCAGTTTTAAAAGAAGCAGTTGCTGGTAGAAAACTTGTTCACGCTGTGGCTTATGTCATCACGACAGAAGCTGGAGATGAAAAACATTTTTTTGAAGCACTTACAAAACTTGGTATTGAAACCAAAACAAAAGATTTACAAATTTTTCATACAGGAACAAAGAAAGGTGATTGGGATGTTGGCTTGGCCGTGGATGCAATTAAGACTGCTCCAAGACTCGATACTATAGTAATTGTTTCAGGTGATGGAGATTTTGTACCACTTGTACAATATCTACAAACAATGACGCAAGTCGAAGTAATGTCTTTCGGAAAATCTACATCAAGCAAGCTTCGAGAAGCAGCTGACGACTTCGTAGACATGTCTGAAAACCCAAGAAAATATTTAATCGGCGGACAAATTAGAGGTTAATCAAAATAAAAAAACTCAGAATAAAATATTCTCGGACTAAAATTAAAAAAGCGAAGATATCAAAATTTTCTCGGGTCCTCGGTTTGAGGCCAGACCAGCTCGAAAATTTTATATCTTCGCTTTTTATTTTTGCATTTTGGGTGAAAAATGCTAACATAATAATAGTTTTTCTTTGGTAAGACAAACAAATTTATTAGTTAATCAGGTTCATCTTCAGACAGATAGTAGTGTTCACTCTTTTTAGTTAATCGTTTATCTTGTTGTTAATCAAGATCAATTCTTCGACTACACTCAGGATAAACCCTTCGACTAAACTCAGGGCAGGGAACAATATTATAGTCTGTAGGTGAACTAAACCCGGTAGTGAATTTTGGAAATGCACGAAGTGCGCAACACAAGTTGCTTTCCCAAAATCTACTAACCGGGTAAAAATAATATGCAAAAAAAAGAGTATGAGATAGAAATTGGTGGTAGAAAAATGACCGCTATTTTTTCAGATTTAGCAGACCAGGCACATGGCTCTGTGATTTTGAAATATGGCGAGACTATAGTTCTCGCCACAGCTTGTATGTCGAAAGACAAACAACAAGGTTTAGGATTTTTTAATTTAACAGTGGAGTATGTAGAAAAGTTTTATGCTGCTGGAAAAATTTTAGGATCACGTTTTATGAGAAGAGAAGGAAGACCTTCAGAAGAAGCGATACTTGCTTGTCGAGTTATCGACCGAACTCTTCGACCATTGTTTGATCAGTCAATGCGTCATGCTGTACAAATAATTGTGACAGTACTTTCTGTCGATGAAAATGATCCAGTTATTTTGGCAGTGAATGCAGCCTCACTTGCAATCATGGTTTCAAATATTCCCTGGAGCGGACCTGTCGGTTGTGTAAGTATTGGAAAATATGATGATGATACTTTGAAAATAAATCCAAGTACAAAACTTCGACAAGATTTTGATAATTACAAATTTGATCTTACTGTTTGCGGAAAAGATGGAAATGTAAATATGATCGAAGCTTCTGCTCATCAAACAAAAGAAGAAGATTTGAAAGAAGCTCTTGAAGTAGCTGTAAAAGAAATTAGTAGACTTGAAGAATTCCAAAAAAAT
>JBAXEA010000081.1:0-2033 GCA_037140655.1 bacterium
ATTCTAAGATTTTTAGTTTCATCTTTTTCCTTTAAATATTTAAAAAGATATGTAGCTAAAATTGTTTTACCAGTTCCAGGTTTTCCACTTACGATAAAAGTATTTATATCATTTTTAATGATATCTTTTGATATTTGTTTTGCTACAAAAAATTGATCTTCTGTAAGTGATTTATAAGGTGAATATTTAAAAAGATCAGTGTTTTTTAAATCTTGTAAAGAATTTTTTGCTAGTCCTTTTTCTCGCAAAATTTCCCAAGCTATTTCAAATTTTGCTTTATATTTTTCTCTATCATAATAATTATGATTTTTTAAACCACCATTACCATTTTGGAGAATAAATATTTGATCAGCAGACATATATTGAATTAACCAAGATTCAATATCTAGGGTTGCAGATTTATTAAATTCATCATCACTTAAAACATGTATCGTATTCAACCTACGCCTTTCGGGATTTTCATAATGTTGTTTGCTTCTATAATATGCATTTACGGTTTCTCCAACATAAACCTCTTTACCATTTTCAACGATGTAAACAACAGACCAATTACGACCAAATTTATATTGTTTTATTTGTTCAAATTTATCTTTATCGAAAGGAAATGTTTGTATTTCAGCCATTTTTATAGTTTATTATATTTCTCTTTTTTGTTCTTTGCCTTTTTAATTGGGTATTTTTTAGCATTTTTTTTCATTTTATCTAAAAATGCTTTTTTAATATCAATATCTAAATCATTGCTCATCAACAAGACCCAGTACAAAACATCTGATAATTCTTCCCCTATTTCTTTTTTATTTTCTTTAATATATTTTTTTAATTCATCTCCACTTTTCCATTGAAAATGCTCTAAAACCTCAGAAGCTTCAAGAGTAAGAGAAAGAGCCAAATCTTTTGGGTCATGAAATTGTTTCCAATTTCTTTGGTCACAAAACTTTTTTATTTCATTTGTTAGTTCTTTTATATCTGACATAAAATTATTTTTTATTAAAATTAATTTTCTTTATTTTTTAAAGCAAAATATCTACCTTTCTCTGTTAGTGATTTTATTTCACCATCAGTAACATTAATTAATCCTAATACATCAAAATATGCTATATCCTTAGAAAAAAATTGATGAACGTATCTTTTCTCTCCAGAATAAAGTTCATTAATAAAACTATCAAACTTGTAACTATAACCTAATTTTTTAAAATTAAAATAATCCTTGTCCCACAAAACCGTTGGATCTGCTTCTTTTATTTTCCTTTCCTCTGATATTTGTTTTACTTCAATAGAGGCTCTTTCCAACTTTTTTTCCTTTAACTCCAACTTAGCTACTTCAATTTTCTTTTCTTCTGAAATTCTAATTAATGTTTTACTTGTTTCAGTCTCTAATTCTTTTTTATATGCAGGAATAATAATCCATTTTGAAAATTTCCAAATCGTTAAATATGTAAGCATTAGTGGAAGCACCCACCATAACCAAAACAAAAATGAATTATATTGGAAAAAATTTTGAGATAAATAATCATTTTTTAAAAGATGTGTATTATTCCAAATAATATCTTCACTCATAAAAAATATTGTAAAAATAGGCAATAAATCTTCATAATCAATCAGTTCCTTGTTGATATTGTCTGCTGTAGAGGCGGATAACATGGCCAGCAGCAGTTCAATAGAAAAATAAAAAAGTTATTACATTTAAGTTTTTTATTGACAAACAAAAAGATTGGTATAAAATGGTAAGTAGGTAATCATAGTGATTACTTGTATATTATCATTTTAAGGAGTCTTATCATGACTAAGCTCATGAAAACAACGCCCGGTTGTAGCGGACCATGCTCAGTTCGCGCACCAGCCGGCCGTAGTCCACCTCGCCCTGCCCGACCCGGACTTGGAGGTGCTCTTTGGTGGTGTCGCGCAGCCGCACATGGTAGACGTACTTCATCACCTGCTCGTAGTTGCCGTTGCGCAACGGTCCGCAGATGTAGTGGCTCGGGTCGAGCGTGATGCCGAGCATGCCCTCTTCGAGTCCCGTGAAAACGGGGATC
>JBAXEA010000082.1:0-1966 GCA_037140655.1 bacterium
ATTTTAATGGTTCAGAGTGGAATTATGAAGAATGGCAACAGGAATTTATTTCTTTTGAAAACCTTTTATTTGGTGCTCAGAAAAATAATCCAGATATTGCACTTCAACCTCTCCCTATAACAGCTCATGACATTGTAGGTTTTCGAGCACCTGAGTTGGAGGTAAATAATGACCTTTACAAAACACTTAAAAAATTTAGTTTTCTCTATGATGCAAGTGGTGTTGCTTTGCCTGGGGTACAACCCAAAAAAGATGAATACGGTATTTGGCATATTACTCTAAATACAATTTACATTGGAAAAGATCATTCTCCTGCTGTGGCGATGGATTATAGTCTCTGGATGCATCAGTCTCAAGGTCAGGAAAGTGCTCACAAAGGAACTCTCCTGTGGGATACATATTTCAACGATGTAAAAAAAGCTTACATGGAAGATTTTAATGAAAATTATAAAGGAGGGAGGGGGCCTGTTGTTATTGGACACCATTTTTCACTCTGGAATGATGGTGTTTATTGGGAGGCAATGAAATCATTTGCTGAAGAAGTTTGCGGAATGAAAGATGTTAGATGTGCAACATTTAAGGAATATGTTTCTTATCTAAATTCAATAAATACTGAACCTCTCGTCAAAAATCAATAAATGTGTTATATATAGAACGCATTTCAACATGGCGACTATAGTTTAGTGGTAAAACTCCGGTTTGTGGAACCGGTATCGAGAGTCCGATTCTCTCTAGTCGCCCAAAAAAAATACCTGCCATTAGGCAGGTATTTTGCTGGGTGACTAAGAAACTGCTTGGTAGCAGTTTCGAGCGAGAATCGGACGGCGGAGTAAAATTTTTCTAGCAAGGAAAATTACGAGCCGGTGCCTAGACAAAAATTTTCGACGGAAAATTTTTAGTCGAAGGAGATACTCTCTCTAGTCGCCCTAGTGCATTATTCTTCAATAAAGCCTTACTTAAGGTGACTTCTTAGTCCTAACCTGGTATCATTTTTGTTATGAATGAAAATAACCAGCTATTTGATATAAATAAATTCCCAGCTACTTGGGGGATAATAATGTTTCCTATTTCGATGAGTAGAATAGATAACTCACAGTCTCCACAGGAGTATGAAAAATATCTTAAATTTTTTATGTCTAAGGTTCAGACTCCAAAAGTTGGCATACACTTTTTCTATACCGAAGGTTTGTACATGAACTTCGAGGAGAAAGCATTTGAGACAAAAAATGCTTTCGTTCAGAAGATGGTTAACCACAAAAATGGTATTAAGAAAACATTAAGTAAAAATTTCTTAGAGTTTCAGATAGAAAAAGCTTTCACTTTTCAATCTTGGTTCCAGATGTGTTTAAGTTCCAATGATTTCCTTTCCGCACTTAAACAGACAAAAGATTTTTATGACAAAGATGAACGTTTTCAAGAGTTAATTAAAAATGATTCCAATCTTATTGGTAGAGAATTGGATGAAAAACAACTACAATTTTTCCTTGAGGAATTTACATTTTCATATCTTGCTGTATATGGAAAATTTGAAATAATAAACCCTTATGTAGAGGGGAGGGAGGAATGGGAACTTCTGGCATATCCAGGGAAGCCGTTTTTGTCACAAATCTATTTTGTACAAAAAAACATAATGAATCTTGAAAAGAAGGAAAAATCGTACATTGGACATTATGATTTATCTGAAAGGAAGTACTATGATTTTCTAAAAATTGATATTGATAAATTTGTTATGTAAATATTGGAATATAAACACTTACATCGTTCATTTTCTCAAAAACAGTCCTCACTTCCTCTACTACGGCGCCCAATAAAAAGCCAGCATCAAGCTGGTCTTTTTTCTTGGGCGACTAAGCAAAGTGCCTGCGCACTTTGCGTGTGAGAATCGGAAGGCGTAGGTATACTTTTCTGAGTACAGAAAAGTACCGAGCCAGGGTCGTGAAAAATTATTTGTGACGACAAATAATTT
>JBAXEA010000083.1:0-1782 GCA_037140655.1 bacterium
TTAAATTAAAATAAATTCAGAAGAAATAAATCACCTAAAATTTAAAAACCTACTTTCAAAAATTTTTGAAAGTAGGTTTTTACTGATCAATATTTATAAACATTAATAAATATTGATATATGTATTAGTAATGTTTAGTAAGGTTTGATATAGTTACCGCTCTATCTCACCTCTTGAAATCTCATCTTCTTCAAACTTGGTAGATGTCTCGACTGATGGGTCTTCGAAGTTCTCAATAGCCTTCTCTAGGGTTTTGTTTATGTCGGTGAACTCAGGAAGCTCATCTATCGACTTCACTCCCATATATGACAATAGATCAAAACTTGGCTTGTATATGAATCTTCGACTGTCGTCTGGATCAGCCACCTTATCCACAAGTCCTCTCATTGAAAGTGCTCTCAATATAAAACTTGAATTTACTCCTCTGATATAATCTATCTCTGATCTATTCACTCCGTTCTTGTATAGAATTATTGAAAGAGTTTCCAAACTTGCTTTTGATAAATCTTTATTCAATTCTTCTTTTTGTAAATCAGAAATTATTTCTGCAAATTCGACAGCAGTACCAAGTGTGATGTCATTATCTTTTTCGACAAGTACTATTCCCCTACCAGATAAATTTTCTTTTAATTTTTCTATGCCTTCATTTATTTCTGTCTGACCAACTTTCAAAATTTCTGAAAGTTTTTTTCGTGACATTGGTTCACCTTTCCAAAATAATATTGCTTCAATTTTTTGTTCTATTTGCATGTTTAGACTTTAGGCAATTAGGCTTTAGGCTTTAGCATTTTTCGCTAGCGCCTAGAGCCTAATGCCTAGTTAACTATTAATATTTCTTCATCACCATTTGGTGTTTCATTTTTTTCAATTAAAATATCTTCAAAATTATTTTCTTGCGCAACATTTAAAATTCCTTGTCTGACCATTTCGAGCATTGCTAGAAATCCTACTATCACCTCCACTCTTTCTTCACGAGTTACTGCACGCCCAGCAAACTCTTTAAAATTAAGGGTTAATGACTTTTCAATTCTCTTGGTCAACCTATCGATCATTTCCTCAATACTGACAACCTTTTTTACTTCAACTTTTGGTAAAAATACTTTTGTCGGAATTCTACCAAGCGCACCTCGAGCAAACGTCATCATACTTTCTTTTGTAATTTGTTCATCAGGTAAAAATACTAAAGTATCATTTTTTCTTTCAAGTGCATAATATATTATATTTTTTCCAAAATTTATTTTTATATTTCCAGCAAGTCTCGCATATCTTTCAAATAATTTTAATCTATCTTCTAAGTTTTTTATATCACCTTCTTCTTCTAGTGTTAAATTTAAATTCGGTAGTAATGATTTTGATTTTATTAAAATCAGAGTTGCAGCCACGACGATAAAGCTCGCTATGTCAGCAGGGCTCAAATCATTTAAACCATTCACATATTTCAAATAATCTTCAGTGACATCAGCCAAAGAAATTTCATTTATGAAAAGTTTACGTTCTTCAATTAAATTTAAAAGAACCACAAATGGCCCCTCAAAATTAACGGTTTTTATTGTATAACCTTCTTTTTCCACCTATATACTATATAACTATTTTGCGAATTTGGCGAGTCTATTTTCTATTTAAATAAGTCACAGTGAGCTGAAGCACAGTAGCAAATGAAACCCAAAGGAAATATGGTATATTCATATAACTAGCCCAGGATTCATATGGATATATGGCAATAATAAGCCAAATAAGGGTAGCTAAAGTACACAATATATCGATAGCAGCTAGGAAATTGTT
>JBAXEA010000084.1:0-1731 GCA_037140655.1 bacterium
AATGTCGGTGCAAATGTGACGACATTTACTGATTCAAATCGCCCAGCTGGAACTTACACTTATCGGTTGAATGCATTTACTTCAAATAATATATATTCAGGAATATCAAATGATGTGACGGTGGTAATTGGAACTAATACAACTACACCAAATACTTCAGTTACACCACCTGCTTCTACCAATGTTCCAAACACGACAACAAACACTGAAACCAATAATGGTGTTGCAGGGAAGATAGATTCATTTTTAGATAAAACAGTTAATAATATTAATACATTTATAAATACTCCTACGACAACTCCACCAGCCTCAACCAATACCACACCATCTACTCAAACTAATTTAATTAAAGAAAATACAGTAAAAACTTCTGAGGAGATAAGTAAACCAATCATAGTGACTAGTGAATTTTCTTTGAAAGTTCAAGACATAGGCAGTACAATCGAAGGATTTCAAAATGTAAATAATAATTTAAAAGATCAACTAGTTAAAAAAATTAATGAAAATGTAGATAGTATTGTTAATAATACTGAAGTTCCTGTACAGAAAAATAATATAGAAAAAATTAATAATTTAAGAGATTCTCTTTTAGAAAAAATAAATTCAAATTTATCAGTATCAGTTAATTTAAATTCAACAGATGTTAATAATTTAAAAAATGAGATTGATAAAGGAATTAATAATATTAAAAAAATAGCTGGAGAAAGTACTGTAACACCCGAGAACCAAAGCTCGTCTACAAAAGATATTACGAATACACTAAATACAATAGTTCAAACTGTAAATAATCAAGCTGAGACACTAAAGAGTCAAGGAGCAGATTTGATTTATAAGGATACTAACAAGGATGGAATTTCTGATTATGATTCAGTTCATGTTTACAATATGAACCCCGTTTTACCTTCTCCTGTTTCAAATTACGATGGAAAAGTTGTGAATGCAGCGGATAAAATTTTATTAGGATATGATCCTACAAAAACTGAATTGGTAAAAATTCCTGTTGAGCAACCAGCTGAATCAAATATTGCGCCTGTTACTACTTATAAGGTTAAAGAAGTGTCATTAACGACAGATAAAAAAGAAATTGTTATTAAGGGACAAGCATTACCTAATAGTTTTATAACTTTATATATTTACAGCACTCCGATAATGGTGACAGTCAAAACTGACAGTAAAGGTGAATGGCAATATACTCTTGATAAAGAATTGGAAAATGGTGACCATACAGTTTACACTGCTACTGTGAATAATTCAGGAAATATTATTGCAAAAAGTTCTGGATATTTATTTACTAAAACAGCAGAAGCTGCAACTCTGAAAGAATTTCCAGCACCAAGTGCTTCTGTGAGTGTAAATAGACCAGGTATGTTTGGAAATAATAACAATCTATTGTTGGCTATTGTGATTAGTGGTATATCACTAATGATTATATTGATCATCCTTGCCATACCTAATAAGAAGAAGGAAAAATAAATTATATTAAAAAACAAATTGACAATACTGTTGAATAATATTACCATCTTATAATATTAGTTTTTTTAAAAATGTTTATTAGTTTTCATGCAAGATATTCGCTATGTCTTTTGTGATAACTAATAAACTTGAATATGACGAAAAAAGAAAAAAGATCAATAATTATTGGCTTAGCATGTGCCATATTATCTACTGTGACATCAGCTTTATTTATAGATATTCCTTTTATGGGATCATTTATAATTGGTTTGATTGTTT
>JBAXEA010000085.1:0-1727 GCA_037140655.1 bacterium
AACTCTCGTCGTATTTCACGATTAGTTTCTCTTTCTTTTATACTCTCTCTCTTGTCTTGTTTCTTTTTTCCTTTAACCAAAGCGATTTGCACTTTGATTTTTCTGTTTTTATTATACACTGACATTGGTACAATTGTCAAACTCTTATTATTGCCACTGTCAGCTAATTCTGTGATTTCTTTTTTAGTAAGTAAAAGTTTTTTATTGCGGAGTGGATCATAATCTTTCGGTGTATTGTTTACTTGATAAGGTGGAACATTCGAACTTATGAGAAACGCTTCCGCACCACGAATAACCACGAATGCACCTTCGAGTGACATCCTCCCTGCCCGTACTGATTTTACTTCAATACCTGAAAGCTCAATACCTGCTTCGTATTTTTCTAGAACTTCATAATTGAAATAAGCTTTTCGGTTTTCAGCATAATTTGCCATAAATACATATTAGCACCCTATATTAAATATTAAAACACCTAATCAATTATTAATTAATTCCGTCCAAGCTATTGGTTAGAATACGTCCCACCGTAATAAAAAATAACCTATCAATAAAAATTGATAGGTATATTTTATAATATATATAGATAGTGATTGGGGACACAATGTGCTCTATTCCCCTTATTTTAAATATATCACTGTAAAAATAAAATCTTTAGAAGATTTTATAAAGATGAAACTTCTAGAAGTACCATCAATAACTCTCTCAATCCCTCATAAAAACGAGGTCGAGAACCCTCTTTGAAGACTCTATTTAAAGAACTTTCTTAAGTGGAGTATATCAAACTTACATAAAAAAGTCAAGCAAATATGGTAATGTGTACACACCTTTGACACTTTTTACTTGCATTAATAAATATGCATAACTATGAGAAAAAACTATATTCCTAATTAATATCAAAAATGATAAAATAAGCGAATGGATCAAAAACCAAAATTAACAATTTCAGGATATAGAGGTATCTGGGGGCAAGATTTAAATGAAAAAATAGCATATGAGTTTGCCCTTGGTTATGCCAAAATGCTAAAAAGTAAAAATATTGATGAGAAGAAAAAAATACTAGTCGGTAGAGATGCAAGAAAAAGTGGATTAGAAATATTAAAAGCAATAAAAAAAGCATTGGAGAAAGAAGGATTAGAAATGGAATACATAGGGATAATCCCTACCCCATCTGTTTTATTATTGGTAAAAAAATTATCAGCCAAAGGTGGAATCATAATAACAGCATCACACAATCCTGCGGAATACAATGGTTTGAAATTTTTAACAACTGAAGGGCTTTTCATTAATCAAAAAGAAATAGATGAGATAGAAAAAATTCGAGAAAGCCTAACAGAAGAAGAAAAAGCATACGAAGAAAATACTGAATATGAAATAGAAGAAATTGATAATAAAAAATACCGAGAGATACATATAGCAGAAATTCTAAAACATGTAGATGTAGAATTAATAAAAAGTAAAAATTTCAAAGTCACACTAGATCCTATAAATAGCGCGGGTAGTTTAATAGCCCAAGAACTTTTGAAAGATTTGGGTTGTGAAATTTCAGTAATCAATGGTGAGCAAAATGGAGAATTTGCTCATGAACCAGAACCAATATTAAAAAACTTAAGTGGTATCAGTGAAGCAGTTTTAAAAAATAATTCTGATATTGGCTTTGCTCAAGATCCAGATGCTGACCGGCTCGTAGTAATAAATGAAAAAGGAAAAATTTTAAGTGAAGAATGCAC
>JBAXEA010000086.1:0-1702 GCA_037140655.1 bacterium
GTTCCCATACTTTATCATCTAAATCATTTTTTGTAAGCACTTTTTCATTCGGATGTTTTTTTATGTAGTTATTACGAATTATTTTATGGGTTGTGATATTTTCAAGTGGAATATGGTATTTTTCAATACGTGGTCGTAAATACTCCAACAGGCTTTCAAGTTGTGCAACACTGAATTGTCCTACAGTAGAAGCTCCTTCAAGTTCAATTCCTAACGAGAAATAATTTACCGCGTTTCTGTTGTGGAACTCACTTTTTCCAGCATGAGCCATAACATAGTCATCTGTGTTAAATAAATGTCTAGTTCCGTCTTTCATTATTAAAACATGTGCAGAGTTTTCAAAAGCTGAATCTTGAAATTGGCCAATAATATCATTTGGATTTTCATAAATTCCAGTATGGTGAAGCACTATTGTGCTTTTTTCGTTTATTATTGGTTTTTTTGTTTTTTGATCAATAGTGAAATTTTTCGTATAATGCTGAATTTCTTTATAGTGATTTTTGTATTCGTAAGGTGAAATTTTATTGTTATTTATTAAAACTAATGCAGTTCCTCCAGCACGATGACGCTTCATATGGTTTTTAATATCATTCGGGGTTATGGTTCCAGTATTATTCCATATAGGTAGATTGTAAGCTCCGTTATCTAGTAAATATGCGTGTATTGGTATATTTTTATGGTCATTTTGTAGTCTTTCGTAAACTTTATACATGTCTGCAAAACTACCGTTTACTTGTATTTGTTTTTCTCCACATACAAAAATAACTTTTCCCCCTTCCAGTGTTCCAAAATGTGTACACTCAGATGGTCTTGCTGTTTTTTTATTTTTATCATAAGAAACGCCAACTGGGAAAGGAATTTGTTTTCCAGCTTCATTGGTTGTGTATGGAACCATCCTAAGTGCATTTTCATGATACATTAGATTTAATGTTCCATTTTGATTTAATTTGAAGTTTACCGGTATTTCGTAGGTCTCTGAAACCATCCAATCTTCATTGAACTCTTTAAAATGACCAGCTTTTATTGTTCTTGTTTTTTTATTGTAAGCAATTACTGGTATTTCACCTTTTTCTTTTCCATATTTATTTTCATGTCCAGTTAGTTTTGTAGTGAAACCACTGTAAGTAGAAAATTTTTCAAATAAATTTGTGGTTATACCAGCAGCAGAATCTATTTGAGAATTAAATTCTCTGTCGTTTATTACTTTAAATTCTGGTGGAGTTTGATCAGTTAAATCAAATACTGATGTCATATAATAACCACCTTTGTAGTCAATTTTATTTTCTCCTAGAAAATCATAGGTTGATTTTTCTGTGTTTGATGACCTAGTGCTATATAAGCTATTTATACCTACTATATTAGGATCATCTCCATTTTTCATATGTCTTTCAGCATAATTTTCCCCCATATTTATCCAGTCTTTTGGACTTTGGTATGCCATGGCCATCGTTGTGGCCACTGTAAGTGGTAAAATAAAATATTTTACAACCTTGCGATTTAATTTATTATATAGTTTTTTACTAGTTGTTTTTAAATATGAAAGAACTTCTTTGCCAAAATTATTTTTTTTGATTTCAGGCTCTAATTCAATTAATTTTGTTTCAAGAATTTCTTCGTTTTCTTTTTCAATTTCATTTTCTGCATCAGCCACCATAACTTCAATTTTTTCTGTAGTTTCTATTATTTCTTGCTTGTTAGGTAC
>JBAXEA010000087.1:0-1702 GCA_037140655.1 bacterium
ACTTCATACACAAAGCTTTTAATTCCATATATTTTATATAAATTTAACTAATAATATCTAACCTTTTAATTATACCATATTTACTCAAATTCAGTAGTAGCTGGGGGCTTTGACGTCCAGTCGAACATGACTCTGACTATTTTGGGATGCTTTGCAAGAGCACTAGAAATTTCTTCACACACTTCTTTCGGTAGATAAAATCCTTTGACAGTCATAAAGTCTGTCGTCTCAACTGTACGCACAATCATCGAATACCCATACACTCGTCCGTCCCCTTTCACTCCGACAGTTTTCGTACCAAAAAGCGCAACAATTGTTTGTGCAATAGAATCATACAAATTATGTTTTTTCAAAATTTCAGCTACGTCATGATCTGCTTCACGGACAATTTCCAAAAGCTCTAGAGTCACAGGCGTACCGACAACTCGTAAATAAAGTCCTGGCCCTGGGAAAGGTTGTCTCCCTGCAATCAATTCTTCTAAACCAAACTCTTTGGCTAAATCTCGTACTTCAAACTTAAAGAAGTCGGCTAGTGGCATAATTTCCTTCAAGCCTAAATCAAGATCCACATTATGGTGCGTTTTAATTAATTCTGACTCGCCCAAACTACCAGACTCAATCAAGTCTGTAGCAAGCGTTCCTTGAATCATATGTGTCGCACCGAAATCTTTTGCCACCTCACGAAAAACTTCACCATAAACTTCTCTAAATTTTTCCCGTTTTTCTTCAGCATCAATTGTCGTACTAATATTTTCGATAAATTTATTTTTGTATTTTTCAATGACTTCTAATTTTATTCCAGCTTTAACAGCAATATTTTTTACTTTTTCAATTTCACCCTTGCGCATACCACCAGTATCAATAAAAAATGCTTTCAAATTAGTTCCTAATGCAGGAGCCAAAATAGCCGCCAGCGCCGTGGAATCAACGCCACCTGAAACACCAATAATGGCCTTACCATCACCTAATATTTGTTTTGTATTATCTCTAATTTCTTTTATTACATCTTCTTTGTGATAATCAATTTCACAAATACAAATATTTTTCGCAAAATTATTTAAAATAATATTATCATCTTCTGTTTGATTTACCTCGGGATGAAATTGAACACCCCAAAGTTTACGAGACGTCGATTCCATTGATTCAATAACTGTATCATTTTTTGAAGTAGCAATAATACGAAAATCTGCCGGAACCTTACGAACAGAATCTCCATGGCTAGACCATGCATTTATTTTTTTTGGTAAACCTTTAAAAAGATCACTGTCGTTGTTTTGTAAAAAATTAATTTCAACTGGACCATAAGACTTACCTTCTTTAACTGCTTGAATAGAATTTTCATCATGCACAAAAGCAAGCCATTGCATACCAAAACAAATACCAAGAATTGGAATATTATATGTCAAAATTTCCTTTGGAATTTTCGGTGAAGATTCTTCGTAAACACTTGCACTACCACCTGAAAGGATTATACCTTTAGGTTTATTTTCATTTATCCATAAAAGTGAAGCTTCTGGTTTTAAAACAACCGAACGAAAACCAAGATATCGCAACGATCTACGTATTACTTCAGTATATTGTGAGCCTAAATCTATAATTAAAATTTGTACTTTGTTAGTATCTGTCATATTTAAATTTTATAATCCCCCAAGGCCACCTAGTGTATTTGCATAGTTACCTAAAAATGCAGGAATGGCAAACA
>JBAXEA010000088.1:0-1677 GCA_037140655.1 bacterium
TACCAGAAGAAAAATACAATCAATAAAATCGGAAGCAAGAATGGTAAAATATTTGCTGCCCAATACCAGAAACCACTTTCGTTGGCTACTGTTATTTCTGTAGTTGCTAATGCTTCAGGCTTTACTCCATAGTTTGCTAAAGTTTGAGAAAGAGATGCTTCAACTTCTTTTTTTGCTTTCTTTACACTGTTGTCTTTGTAAGTAATTGTCAGCTCCCCTCCTGCGACTTCTACACTCTTCACTTCACCTGCAATCACACTTTTTGCTAAATCAGAAATTGGAATTTCAGGAGCAGGTTTTGGAACATCAGAAATAAGAAGATAGATGGCAGTAATAACCATGAAAATCATAATGGCACCAAAAATACTACCAGAGAATTTTGGCCCTTTTTTCATTGATTTTTTCATCTTTTTATCTATTTCCTTTTTGTCCATAAATTTAAAATCCATAGTAAGATACTAGCATAAAAAACTGAAAAATAAAAATAAAAAAGCTATAAGATTTTATTCTTACAGCTTTGCATTTTTATCAAGGCTTCGCCTTGATGTTTTAAATTTGAAGTATAAATTCTCCAAACTCATCCCAATTAGGCCAACCATCATTAGTATTAAGAATCAACAAAAGACGTTCAGGGTTCTTTAATTCCAAATCTCCATTTACTTTTTCAGGAAGAATAAAATAAATTTCGTTAGGATACTCTGGAATATCTCCATCAAACATATGATGTGTTGTTATTTCTAACTTACCCAAAACAGCACCATCTTCTGTTACTAAAATTAGAGAAGGTTTTTCTTCTGAAAGAAATTTCTGAAACCCTTCTATCTTTTTTGGAACATCACTTATTTGATCACAAAAGTCCCAATCAACAAACGGGACACTAACTCTAAATCTTCCTCTAATTTGCCTCAAAGGATGATTTTCTACAAGCTCTCTTAGAGCTTGCAAATTTACATTTTCTATATGCATATTAATTTGTATTTTGCCCTATTTCTAAGGCTGATTTGTACTATGTTTATTAGCCTATATTATATCACACTTTTTTTAAAAAAGCAAATATTTCATCTGAATAATAACTTCAAAAAAAGATGACGAGAAATGGTCACAAATAATTTACTCGCCGTCGCTCGTAAATTTTCGCGACCCCGGCTCATAGTCGAGCAATGCTTTGCTCGACATATTCCGCCCCTCATTTCCCCACTCAAGCAAAGCAGTTTGCTTGCTCATCTCCACAAAAACAAAAAACACCTAAATGGTGTTTTTTGTTTTTGTGGAGATGGGGGGAAATGAGCCCCCGTGCAGAAGGTTGCAGTAATGAAGTCTACATGTTTAGTACACTTTTTTATTTAGATTAAAAAATTCTTAAGTGAACCAAATATTTTTTAATCGATTCTCTTTATTTTTCTAAAATAGGTCGAGACGCTCCTATTCCCTATTCCCTATTCCGATAATATTATGCCTTTATTCATATATCGGAAGTCTATGATAAAGACAACAGCCGGCGCTTACGCGGTAGCTGTAGCAAAAGCGAAAGTATTCATACCGAAGTATGGAGATACCATAGCTTTTGCCTTAGTAGCTAATTTTGCAATTAACATTTAAACGAATTTTAACGAGATCACGTTCATACTCGACATGCATCAATACAAACAGGCCAACTGTCTATGCCTTGCATCCCCA
>JBAXEA010000089.1:0-1526 GCA_037140655.1 bacterium
GAGGCTTTTGAGTGCCTTTTCGTGCTTCCACGAGCAGGTTTGAAAGATAGTTGAAGTGTTGGTAATACTCCTTCTTGTTGCTTTTATCGTAATCTTCGGGATCAACCAATTTGTTGAAGTTTTTCCGAATTACAGAAGAGCTATAACCTTTTCCTTTTATAGTTATTCCGAAACAAACAAAAGAGGAAAGGTTTCCGTACTTTTTACTAACTTTTTCAAAATCGAGTTTAATTGATTTCATAATTCTTATAAATCACTTTTAATAAATGCTTTTTTATCAACGAAAAAGCCCCATCATTTTAAAATGGGGCTTTCACTGCTATTTCGTTTTAGAGTTCGCTTTTCAGCGAATATTTAGCGAATATTTTTTGCTATGAATTTAAAACCTGTGTTAGCTACTCTTTTTATATCTAAACCTCTATTCTCTTTTTTGAGGATTCGACGAAGTTTTGATACAACTTTTAGGGTACTATTTTTTGAAATTATTTTTTTTCTTGATATGGCAACTTGAATTGTTTCATCTATTACAATTTCATCCCTACTTTGACTATTCTCAATAAACAACTTACATACATCAACCAATTGAGGTGGTAGCTCTAGATTTTTTTCATTATAAAAAATTGAAAAGTCTTTGTACTTTAATAGGCCAATCTTTAATTCATCCTCAAAAGATTTACCTTGGTCTTTTCTTTGAGCAAGAGATGATGAATGAATCAATTCCTTAGCCCTTTCTATTATTTCATTAAATTTTGGTGTAGGTTCTCCTTGAAATACTCCCGCAAATTCGACAAGTTCTTTTATATACCCATGAGAACTAGAGATTTCTGTATCTACATATTCAATATCTTTTGCTTTTACCTCTAGTTCTTTTTTAGCTGTAAGTAAATTTGAAAATAGAATGTAATTCTGGGGTATTTTAAAAGCGACTCCAATTATTTCGGAATCCAGTTTTAGTTCCTTCACTAATATCTCTATAGCAGGCACAAGTTCCCTCATATAAAATTTATTGAGTTCATTATTTAATTCAGAAAATTTTGGATTCTCCAAGTAACGCTTGAGAAAAATTCCATATATTTCATGGACAAATAAAAGGTCATTGAGTTTTTCTTTGTTCGTAGGCTTTTTGAGATAAGATAAAGTTTTTTTCTCTATGTCTGTTAACGTTGGCATGCATATGATTTTACCTTAATCTAGATTTAGGCACCACATAAACTTCCACAAGAAGAATCTGAGTCCTCTACGGATTTATCCACAAATATTAATTCCCCTATCATAAAACAATACCCCTGACCT
The DNA here is from genome assembly GCA_037140655.1 of bacterium. GTDB lineage: Bacteria > Patescibacteriota > Minisyncoccia > Phycocordibacterales > UBA9973 > UBA9973. The sequence continues at coordinate 1,294 of JBAXEA010000089.1, forward strand.
ATATAGTCCAAGACATAGTCCCATTTTTACCTCAAAAACCCTTGTAGAACATCGTATATTCAGCTTTTTACCTAAAATAACTCAAATAGATTCTAGCGCACTCCATATAGTCCAGGAGGATATAACTATTTGAGTATAAACTCTTCTTTACTAATAGCCCACAAGTATTTCAAGTTGTTTGACCAATCTACACAATCCCCATCACTCTTGTCTTCTTTTATTGAACAAGTCTT
>JBAXEA010000090.1:0-1507 GCA_037140655.1 bacterium
TTATTAAGGATTTGAAAGATACAATGCGTAAAAAAAATTTGGTGGGTATGGCAGCTCCTCAAATAGCAAAAAATTATAAAATTTTTGTAACCGAAATTAGAAAAACTAAGGCGCGTTCAGAGGCTCAGCTAGATGATTTTTGTGTTTTTATAAATCCTAAAATTACACATTTTTCTGAAAAAGAAAATGTTATATATGAAGGATGTGGAAGTGTACTCAGTGGTCAGCTGTTTGGTCCTGTAAAAAGACCGTCAGAAATAGTGGTTGAAGCTTTCAATATAAATGGAGAAAAGTTTAGATTACTTTGCAACGGGCTTCTCGCGCGAGTAATTCAACATGAATACGACCATTTGTTTGGAGTGGAGTTTACTGAAAAAATACTTGATTATAAAAAACTTATGTCCTTAGAACATTACATCAATTTTATGAAAGAAAAGAAAAATCAAAATTCTAAGTTATTCGAAATTACTAAAAAAGAATATTTTTAAAACCTCATATGAAAATTACATCTTCAGAATTTATAAGAGGAATCGTGGGTCCAAATGATATTTTGGAGAGAGATATTCCACAAATTTGTTTTGTTGGGCGTTCAAATGTTGGAAAATCAAGTCTTATCAACGCTTTGGTTGGAAAGAAAGACTTGGTAAAAACTGGAAAAAAACCTGGAAAAACAACAGAAATTAACTTTTTTTTGATAAACAAAAATAAATTTTATTTTGTTGATTTGCCTGGTTACGGATATGCAAGGGGGAATAAGGAAAAAATAAGAGAGCTCATCTTGTGGTATCTTGCTGAATCCGGAGTTAAACCTTATGTAGTAGTCCTTGTACTAGATAGTAAGGTTGGGCTTACAGATTTTGATAAAGATATGTTAGATGTGCTTCGAGGTGAAAAACATAATTATATAATCATTGCAAACAAAAGTGATAAGTTAAATCAGAAGGAGCTTTCTGAAAAATTAAAATTAATAAAAATAGAATCAGGAGAAGAAAATGTATTTCCATATTCAGCAATGAATAAAAAGGGAACAGATGAGTTGCTTAAGAAAATACTTTTTGGTTTATAAAATAATTTAATTAAATAAAATGAACGCAATATTACATACAAACAAAGGAGATATTACTATTGAACTTTTTGATAAAAAAACTCCTAACACAGTTGAGAATTTTATGAAGCTTTCTAAAGACGGTTTTTATGATGGTGTTAAATTTCATCGCGTAATAAAAGATTTTATGATTCAAGGAGGTGATCCTCTTACAAAAGATGATTCACAAACTTCACGTTGGGGTACAGGAGGTCCAGGGTACACATTTGAAGATGAGTTAGATATTGATAACAAAAATGATTTAGGTACCATCTCTATGGCAAATGCAGGTCCTGACACAAATGGTAGCCAGTTTTTTATAAATACCAGAGCTAATAATTTCTTGGACACAAAACATACTGTTTTCGGAAAAGTAACAAAAGGAATGGAGGTGGTGGCAGATATTGAAAATACACCTGTAAA